>JBPCTA010000342.1:0-10915 GCA_051006595.1 Pirellulales bacterium | reverse complement strand
CGTCATCCGCCGGCTCCGGGGCACGGGCAGCCCCTCGCTGAGTTCCTGCCGCTTTCGTACAAGCCGACCGGCCGTGAGGCCGCGGGCATCCGGTACAAGCCGAGCGGCTCTCGGATCTGCTTGAAGTAGGATCCGGGAATGAATCTCGACCACCGCTCGTTGAACCCTTCTCCTGCTCCTGCCACGCGTGGTGACTTTTTACTGTGCAGCTGCCAGGGGGGCGCGGAGGAGTCGCTGGGCGCAAGACAGGCCGCCATTCTCCCGGCCTTCACCCGAGGCGCCTGGCGGCGAGGCGTGGTCACGTTCCGCATCGGCCCTCCCGGATTTGATCCCATCGATGCGTTCTTCCCTGATCTCGTCTTCGCCCGCACCGTCAGCCGCTCGCTCGGACAGGTGACCGGAGCGGATGCCCTGGCCTGCGCGGCACGGGTGGGTGAGCTGGTCGCGGGCACCACCTGGGACAACATCCATGTCTGGGCTCGCGATCCGCGGACCGTGGTCGATGTGGTGGGACTTCGCGCAGCAGTCGCCGAGGCCTGCGGTTTGTCAGTGGTGCCCGATCCCATCGCGCGGCCCGGTGATCTCGTGCTCGACTGCGTGCTCGATTCGGCCGAGCGATGGTGGGTGGGCTGGCACCGGGCCGATACGCCGCCGAGCACCTGGCCCGGTGGCATCTATCCCGGCATGATCGCGGCCGACAAGGTGTCGCGGGCCTGGCTCAAGCTCGACGAGGCGCTGGCCACGTTCAAGGTGCCGCTCGAGCCGGGGGAGCGGGCGATCGAGCTCGGTGCCGCGCCCGGGGGTGCCTGCCAGCGGCTGCTCGAGGCCGGGCTCGACGTCATCGGCGTCGATGCCGCGGTCGTCGATGAGCGGATCGCGGCGCATCCGCGGTTTGAGCAGTGGCGGATGCGGGCCCGCGATGTGCAGCTGCGGCGGTTCAAGGGTTGCCACTGGATCCTGACCGACATGAACATCGACCCCACCAGCACCATGGAGGCGCTCGGCCGCGTGGTCGCGACCGGCGCCGCGAAGCCCAAGGGGATCATCGCCACGCTGAAACTGCCCGACTGGTCGCGGGCCGCCGACGTGCCCGGCTGGCTCGACGCCTTCCGCTCCTGGGGCTATGAGCCCGTCGCACGGCAACTCTCGACGGGCGGTCGCGAGATCTGCGTGGTTGCGATGCGGGCCGGTCGTGGCGGGCCGGCCATGCAGCGGCCGGTCACTCGTCGCCCAGCCACTCGCCGCCGGGGGGCGTGAGGCTGCCCGACCGAAAGGTCTCGCAGCCACGCTCTGTCTCGAGCATCAGTTCGCCCTCGGTGGTGATGCCGCGGCAGATGCCGGCATGCACGCCGCCGCCGAGATAGAGCCGGACAAACTGGCCTGTGAGGCTGCACAGCGGCTTGAAGCGGCGGGTGAGCGCTGCCGGTTCGGCGTCGATGGCCGCGAGGATATCGATGAGCCGTGGAACCAGTTCGGCGAGCAGCCGCTGTCTCGAGAGGGTTCTGCCGATCAAGTCGGGGAGCGTCACGAGCCGAGGCCGCAGTCGTTCCGGCGCGTCGTGGCTGCTGCCACAGGTGTTGACGCCGATCCCAAAGCTGGCGCGGCCATTCGCCGAGGTTTCAACGAGGATGCCGGCGAGCTTGCGGCCGTCCACCTCGACGTCGTTGGGCCAGCGGACGACCGCCTCGACCTCCGGCTCAAGATGCCGAAGCGACTCCGCCACCGCCACGCCGCAGGCGAGCGACCAGGTGGGCTGCGGGCCGCCCTTCGTCTGGCCGCCACCGACGACGATGCTCGCGGTGAGACTGCCCGGCGGCTGCCACCAGCGAGCGGCCTGACGGCCGCGGCCACGTGTCTGGCGATCGGCGACCACGACCGCAGGCAGCCGACAGTCATCGTCGGCGGCCAGGTGGCGGGCCCGGTCCATCGTCGAGGCGACCTCTTCAAACACCTCGGCCGTGGCCGCGACGCCATCGTTCATCAGGGCCGGCCCATCAAGGCGGTCTGGCGGCGGTGGCAGGTCATTGGGTGTCAATCTGGGCAATCTCCGCGAACAGCGGATTGTAGCGGGCGGGATTGCCGGCTCACGGGCTTGATTCCCCCGTCGTGCGCGCGGTACCCCCCTCGGTTCTCCCCTCGATTGAATCCTGGCGGTCGTCAAGGAGCGTGCGCGGCATGCGGTCAGTGGCGTCAGTCCTGCGCGGCATTCTCCTGCTCCTGTTCGGAGCAGGGGCTGCGGCTGCGCAGACGGCATACCTCCCGCCGCCGGCGGCTTCGTCGCTTGACCGCATCGCGCAGGCGCCGCTCTCGCCCCCACCGCCCACGTGGGACGCCTACGCACCTCAGGCTTCGCAGGTGTTTCCCACGCCGGGGCCCTCGTCATCGACATGGGCGCCGTCGGCCATGAGCGGCCAGCCCGGCTATCCCGGCTACTCGCCCGCCGCTCCGTCGCTGGCCCCGCAGTCGCCGCCGCAGCAGGCGTCGCTTTTCCCGGCGGGCTACCCGAGTCAGAGCACGACCGTTCAGCAGACGATGCATGTCTTCCAGGGCGTGCGGGGCAGCTGGGCCTACCTGATGGGCGACGGCAACGACCTCAACGTGGGTGTCAACGAGCTCGACACCACGGCCACGTTCGCGTTGCCTTTTTTTCACAACTCGCCGGCCAACCTGAATCATGCACCGCTGCTCATCACGCCGGGCTTCGGCCTGCAGCTCTGGGATGGCCCTGAGACGACGCAGACGCAGTGGGCCGATCTGCCTCCCAACACCTACGACGTGTTTCTCGACGCCGCCTGGAACCCACAGTTTTCGCCGCTGTGGGGGGCGGAGCTCGGGATCCGCGTGGGCGTGTACACCAACTGGGACGTGTTCGTATGGGACAGTTGGCGACTCATGGGCCGCGCTATCGGCACCCTGCAACTGACGCCAACGGTGCAAGCCAAGGCGGGCATCATCTACCTCGACCGCAATCAGGTGAAGTTGCTGCCGGCACTCGGCGTCACGTGGACTCCCAACGAACGATCGCGGTACGACATTTTCTTCCCGGCGCCGAAGGCGTCGTGGCAGTTCACCCGCACGCAGCGGCACGCCTGGTGGGGATATCTCTCGGGAGAATATGGCGGCGGAGCCTGGACGTTCCGCCGGAGCACATCCCGGTACAACCAGATTACGCCCTTTGATTACAACGACATCCGCATCGCGCTGGGGGCCGAGTTCGTGCCCTCCACCCCGACGGGCCTCGCAGGCAACTTCGAGGTGGGCTACGTCTTCTATCGGCAGCTGTTCTACGTCGATGGTCCGCCGCAGATCGTCGATCTGCCCGACACCATCATGTTTCGGTTTGGTCTGGCCTACTGATCCGCCGTCTCCTCGAGCCTCACGAGTCCGTCTGTTCAAGCCCAGCGCCGTGAGGCATGGGACGTGGGGTGAACCCGAGATGAGCGCGGAGTGCACAAATCTCAAGGAGTTTGCCCGCGGCCTCATGGTCGCCTCGCTTGCGGCGCTCGGCCTGTGGACGGCGGGGTCGGGCCTGACGGAGGGTGGTCGGGCGTTGGCCGAAGTGCCGCAGTCGCTGCCCGAGATCGACACGGTCGTGCCCTTGCCTGCGGTGGAGCTCGAGTTTTTCGAGCGGATCCGTCTGGCCGCCCTCGGCGACCCGCAGGACCTCACCGAGCCGCTGCTTCCCGACGATGTCGCCCCGCCGGGTCAGCCGCCGCAGGAGTTCGAACCGCCGGCTGGCCGCAAACTCCCCCCCGGCGCGAAGCCCGGACCCCTGCAGCAGGCGATCTTCACCGTCACTGAGCTGCCGCGGCTCGGGAGCGACGGCCTGGGACTCACCACGCTCGAGACGAGCCTCACGATCGGCATGCCCGCCCCCACGGTGGAGTCGCCGCTGCTCGTGACGCCAGGCTTTGGCACGACGTTCGTGGATGAAGTGCCCGGACCAGCCGATCCGGGGCTGCCGTCACAGCTCTACGAGTCGTGGATTCAGGCACGGTGGATGCGGAAGATCGGCACGGCCTTCGGCGTCGATCTGGCCGTGGCGCCGGGATGGTACAGCGATTTCGTCAACGACACCTCGCAGGCCTTCCGAATCACCGGCCACGGGTTCGGCGCCTGGGAGGCGACGGAGCAGCTCCGTGTGGTCGCGGGCGTGATCTACCTCGACCGCTATGACGTCAATCTGCTGCCGGCGGGCGGCCTGCTCTGGACGCCGACGGACGATCAGCGGCACGAACTGATCTTCCCGCGGCCGCGGTTCGCCTGGCGGGTGGCCGAAAGCCGCCACGCGGCCCAGTGGGTCTATGTCGCCGGCGAGTTTGGCGGCAACCAATGGGCCGTCCGCCGCAAAGACGGCATCGACGACGTGGTCGTCTACCACGACTACCGCTTGCTCGTTGGCTGGGAGCGGCGGCCCGCCGACCTGGGTGTCAACTGGCGGCTGGAGACCGGCTGGGTGACGGGCCGACTCGTCGAGTACTACCTCACCGATGCTGCCGACGACCATCCCGACGACACGTTCGTTATCCGCGGGGGTGTCTGGTATTAGGCCGCATCAGCCATTCCTGGACGGTCCCCCCTCTCCCTCCTGGAGGCCGCGTTCTGGATTTGGCTGAACCTTTCGGATATGCCTTGGTGGAGCCCGCAGGGCATCGACTCCGTGTTCCACGCTTCTCTGCTCCATCTGCAATGACTCGCTCCACCGACGCCACGATCGCGGCCGGCAGCGGAGAGTCCGCTGTGCGGCGAGTCGCTGAGGAGTGGCAGGCGACGCCCGTGCGGCTCTCTCCGTCGGTCGGTGAAGCGGTGTTCTGGGCCGTTCATCTGGCGTTCTGGGCCGCCGTGCTGGGCCTCTCGCTCGTGGTTGTCACCGTTTTTTATCCGGTCTTGGTCGATCCGCTGCCCTTTGTCGCCGGCCGCGTGGCTCTCTGTTTCCTGGCCACCGCGGGGATGCGGTGGATCTCCCGCCAAGAGCCGCTGCTGATTCGGCTGGGGGTCTCGAAGATCGGCGTGATGGCGGGTGGGGCCATCCTGTCGGCGGTCGTCATCACGCTGCTCTTGTTTTCCATCGACCGGTGGATGGGCCGGGTCATCGGGCCGTCGCGGCTGGAGCTGATCGCCCGACTGGCAATCAATCTCACGCTCATTGCCAACTGGTGCGCCCTTTACTTCGGCTATCAACTCATTCGAGAGCGAAACTCGACCGAGTTTCGGGCCCTGGAGGCCGAGTCGCTTGCACTCAAGAACGAACTCCAGCACCTCCAGGGGCAGATCAGCCCACACTTCCTCTTTAATGCGCTCAACACGGTCGTCGCCAGCCGTGATGATCCCGAGTCGATCGACATCGTCACCCAAGCATTGGCCAACTACCTGCGGTTTCTGCTCCGGCCGGCGGCGACCCTCGAGCCCCTGTCGCGGGAACTCGACGCCCTCGAGGAATACCTCACCGTTCAGGGCGTGCGATTCGGCGACGGCCTCGTCACGAGGATCGATTGCGACCTCGATGTCAGGGGAGTCCTCGTGCCGCCGGTGATGGTGCAGCCGCTGGTCGAGAATGCGATCAAATATGGTGGTGAGACGGGCGGACGACCCATTCGCGTCACCGTCGCGGCCTGCCGCGACGGCGACTGGCTCGTCATCGACGTCACAAACACCGGCCGCTGGGTCGCGGCCGGCAGCCGGCAATCGACCGGCACCGGCCTGCACTCGCTCGAGCGCCGGCTGCGGCTGCTCGTGGGACCCTCGGCGAGCGTTACGCACCGCGAGGACTCGGGAGTGGTGCGAGTCCGGATTCGCGTGCCGATCCCGCCGCCACCAGCCGAACGCCCCCACGACAAGAAGGAGCACAATCGATGATCACGGCCCTGCTGGTAGACGATGAGCCCAAGGCGATCGAGCGGCTCTCGGAACTGCTCGAGGCCTTTCCGAGCGTCGACATCATCGGCACGGCCCGCGATGTCGCCGATGCGGAGCGGTTTCTTGCCGGTCGCGTGCCCGACGTGGTGTTCCTCGACATCAATATGCCAGGCCGGCCGGGGTTTGAGCTCGTGGCCCGCGTGCCTGCGACGACTCGGATCGTGTTCGTCACCGCGCATGAGGACCGGGCGGTCGATGCCTTTCGGTTCGGCGCCGTGGACTACATCCTCAAGCCGGTCGACAGCGATCGCCTCGCGGTCACGATCGAGCGACTCGAGGCGCTCTCCACGTCGCCGGCCCCAGCGACGCAGGAGGGGAGCGACCGGCCGGCCGCCGCCGACGACGAGGCAGGCGATGCGCTGGGCGACACGGAAGAGACGGTAACGTTTTCGGCAGCGGGAGGCCGCGCCGTCGAGGTCGTCTCGTATGCCGACATCCTCTGGATCGAGGCGGTCCGGAACTACACGCGGGTGCAGGCCCGCGGCCGCCGGCCACGGATCGTTCGTCGCACGATGGCGGAGTGGGAGGCGACGCTCCAGGCGACGGCGTTTGGGCGGATCAGTCGCTCCCTCATCGTGCAACTGCCCGCCATCCGCTCGACCCAATGGCAGTCGCGGGATCAGACACTCGTGTATTTTCGGGACGTCGACGAGCCTCTGCCTGTGGGCCGCTCGGCCACTTCACGGCTCAAGGATCTGCTGCCGAAGTAAGGCCGCGGGCGTCCGGTACACGCCGACCGGCCGTAAGGCCGCGGGCTGCTTACCCGCAGTCGCCACAGCGGCCCTTGAGTAGCACTTCGGTCACGGAATGGATACCCGCACCACCATCGGCCTGACGGCCCGGCGGTTTTTTGCCGCGACTGGCTTGCCCGCGGGTTCGCGGGGCCGGTGTGATGGCCACTCGCACGTCGTCCAGGCACGAGATCTCGCCGCACGTCGTGCAGACGAAGTGCGGATGGTCCTCGGCCACTGCTCCGTGATGCCCAGGACGCTTGATCTCGAACCGCCAGACGTGATCGCCGAGCTCGACCCGGGTGACGAGCTTGGCTTCGGTGAGCTCCGTGAGGTTGCGGTAGATCGTGGCCCGGTCGAAGCCCCGGTGGGTGAGCGCCTCGGAAACCTCCGCATGCGTCCGCGGACCCACGGCGGTGTCGAGGTGCTGCATGACGGCCAGACGGGCGGTCGTGCACCGCAGTCCGACGGCGCGGATGCGTGCTTTGACTGCCTCGGACGGTGATTCCTTCGGATGACTCACGACATCAGAGTCTACACCGCCGCGATGCCGGCCAGAACGTCTATGATCGCCGCCATGAAGGCGGGCAAATCGGCCGGTTTCCGGCTGGAAACGAAGTGCCGGTCGACCACGACCTGGGTGTCTTCCCAGATGGCGCCGGCATTGATGAGATCATCCTTGATGCCCGGGCTGCCGGTGACGCGGACGCCCCGATAGATTCCCGCTGAGATCGGGATCCAGCCGCCGTGACAGATGGCGGCCACGAGTTTTCCATGGGCCGCGAAACTGCGGACCAGATCGAGGAGTTTTGTGTCGCGGCGCAGGGCGTCGGGCATCCAGCCGCCTGGAATCACGATCCCGTGAAAGTCGGCCGCCTCCATGTCGGCGATCGCGGCATCACTCGTGCAGGGATAGCCGTGCTTGCCCGAGTAGGTGCGGCCCTGCATCGGGCCGGCGACCGTGACGTGGCCGCCGGCCTCCTCCAGGCGGAGCTTCGGGTACCAGAGCTCCAGATCCTCGTAGTGCTCGCCAACGACCGTCAGGATGCGGAGGCCATCGAGGACACGAGAGGAATGGATCGAAGGGACCATGGAAGTGTCTCCCAGCGGCGGGGAAAGGGGGGTGGAGCTATGGCATTGTCGCGAGCGGGTGCGCCGCCGGCGACCGCCACCGGGATGACCCCCCTATGGAGGACTGTTGCCAGCGGCGCCCGGAGGCCCGTCCGCAGCGAACGAAACGCCGTTTTCGCGTCCGTTTTTCGTCCGCTCGGAAAGTCGCTTGACTCACCACACGAGGCCGCTACATTCACCCCCCGGCCCATAGGAAGGGGCCGTGAGACCGGACACCACAATATCTTGCGATAGCATGCAGATGGACCTGCTTTTCGGAAATCGCTCCTGCCCGTCTGATTCGGGCGGCTGATTGATTCATGACCGTTCGCTCAGCGGACCGATGACCGTTTGAGAAAATACTATACGAAAGTATACTTCCAGTGGGCGATCCTCGTCCGACACGTTCCGAGTGCCGCCTGACGGCCTGATTCCAGCCGACCTCGCTCACCCAGTAATCCCTCGAGGAGTTCAACACGATGGCAGCTTTTGATGCCTCCGCCACGCTGGCCGGGACCCCGGCCACCTCCACTGCCCCGGCCCACGGGCCGTCCTCGGCAGCCCGAGTTCCTCTCGACGTGCATCCCACGTTTTGCCCGACCGATGCTGAGAGCCCGTTCGACACCACGGAGTGGGAGCTCCGCACTGCCGCCATCAAGGGCGAGGACGGCAAGGTGCTCTTCGAGCAGCCGGCCTGCGAGATTCCAGCCGCCTGGAGCCAGCTGGCCACCAACGTGGTGGTCAGCAAGTATTTTTATGGCGAGATCCACACTCCCGAGCGTGAGCACTCCGTCAAGCAGCTCGTGCACCGAGTGGCCCGCACGATCGCCGACTGGGGCATCGCCGACGGCTACTTCAAGACCAAGCAGGACGGCGAGAACTTCTACCGCGACCTCTCCTGGCTCTGCGTCCATCAGCATGGCGCCTTCAACTCGCCGGTCTGGTTCAACGTCGGGCTGTTTCATCAGTACGGCGTGAAGGGGGCACCCTGCAACTGGCGGTGGGACGCAGCCAAGCACGACGTGGTGATGCCCGACAACCCCTACGAGTATCCGCAGGGGAGCGCCTGCTTCATCCAGAGCGTGAAGGACAACATGGAAGACATCATGGATCTCGCGCGGAGCGAGGCGATGCTTTTCAAGTTTGGCTCAGGCACCGGCACCGACCTCTCCACGCTCCGCAGTCAGCGAGAGAAGCTCGCCGGCGGCGGCAAGCCGTCGGGGCCGCTCTCGTTCATGCGGGTCTACGACCAGGTGGCAGCGGTGGTGAAGAGCGGCGGCAAGACCCGCCGGGCCGCCAAGATGCAGTCCCTGAAGGTCCACCACCCGGACATCATGGAGTTCATCGAGTGCAAGAGCAAGGAAGAGAAGAAGGCCCGAATCCTCATCGAGAAGGGGGGCTACGACTCCAACTTCAACGGCGAGGCCTACAGCTCGATCCTGTTCCAAAACGCCAACCTCTCCGTCCGGCTCACCGACGATTTCATGCAGGCAGCCGACCGTGACGACACCTGGACCACTCGATGGGTCACCGATCCGTCGAAGGCTGGGCCGTCCTACAAGGCCCGAGAGGTGATGAACCGCATGGCCGAGTGCGCCTGGCAGTGCGGCGATCCGGGCGTGCAGTACGACACCACGATCAACCGTTGGCACACCTGCCCCAACTCCGGGCGGATCAATGCATCGAATCCGTGCTCCGAATACATGTTTCTCGACGACACGGCCTGCAATCTCGCCAGCATCAACCTGATGAAGTTTCGCAGGCCTGACGGCCAGTTTGATGTCGAGCGTTTCACCGCTGCCTGCCGGATCTTCTTTGTCGCGCAGGAGATCCTGGTCGATCACGCGAGCTATCCCACGCCGCGGATCGCCCGCAACAGCCATCTCTACCGCCCTCTCGGCCTGGGCTACTCGAATCTCGGCAGCCTGCTGATGGCCGACGGTCTGGCCTACGACAGCGATGCCGGTCGCGGCCTCTGCGGGGCGCTGACCGCGATCCTGCACGGCACGGCCAATCGCACGAGCGCGGAGCTGGCCGCTGCGGTAGGGCCTTTCGAGGGCTTCGCGGCCAACCGAGAGCCGATGCTTCAGGTCATGCAGATGCATCGCGACGCCGTCGAAACGATCGATCCCTCGTGCCCGCGTGCCCTGCACGACGCGGCCCGGAAGCTCTGGGACGATGTGCTTGCTGGCGGCCGGCAGCATGGCTATCGCAATGCCCAGGCGACGGTCCTCGCGCCGACCGGCACGATCTCGTTTCTGATGGACTGCGATACGACGGGCATCGAGCCCGATATCGCGCTGGTGAAATACAAGCAGTTGGCCGGTGGCGGCATGCTCAAGATCGTCAACCAGACAGTGCCGCTGGCGCTCCGGACGTTGGGCTACGACGAGCCGGCGGTCGAAGCCATCCTCGCCTTCGTCGACAAGAACGACACGATCGAGGGTGCACCCGGATTGAAAGGCCAGCATCTCGCCGTGTTTGACTGCGCCTTCAAGCCCCGGCTCGGCGTGCGAAGCATTGCCTGGGATGCCCACGTCAAGATGATGGCTGCGGCCCAGCCGTTCATCTCCGGAGCGATCTCCAAGACGGTCAACATGCCGCGGGAAACCACGCCGGCGGATATCGCCGGAGCCTACATGGAAGGCTGGCGAATGGGCCTCAAGGCGCTGGCGATTTATCGCGACGGCTCGAAGGAGAGCCAGCCCCTCAACACGAGCACCGAGGCGGACAAGACGGCGGATAAGGCGGCCAAGATCACCGCGGCGCCCCGGCGTGAACGGCTCCCTGACACCCGCCGCAGCGTCACTCACAAGTTCAACTTGGGCGGCCACGAGGGCTACATTACCGTCGGCCTCTACGACGATGGCCGGCCGGGCGAGCTCTTCATCACGATGGCCAAGGAAGGCAGCACGATCGGCGGTCTGATGGACGCCTTCGGCACGGCGGTGTCGATGAGCTTGCAGTACGGCGTGCCGCTCGAGGTGTATGTGAAGAAGTTCTCACACACCCGGTTCGAGCCGTGGGGCTACACGAAGAACGTCGACATCCCCGTGGCCAAGAGCCTCGTCGACTATCTCTTCCGTTGGATGGGCACCGAGTTCATCCCGGGCTATCGCGAAGCGAACCGTCCCGGCGGCTACGGAGGAGAGAGCAGC
>JBPCTA010000341.1:0-5938 GCA_051006595.1 Pirellulales bacterium | reverse complement strand
GCCGTGAGGCCGCGGGATGCCCGTATAAGCCGACCGGCCGTAAGGCCGCGGGCAAATCCGGCCCGGCGTTCAGATGCCAGCCTCATCTGGCGCCACCCCACGCCTCACGGCGTTGGGCTTGTACGAGGCAGGTCTCACGCCACCTCGAACACTGCCTCAATCTCGACGGCCACGCCGAGTGGCAGCGAGCCCGCTCCAAACGCGCTGCGCACGCCCACGCCCCGATCCGGCCCCCAGACCTCGGCGAAGAGCTCGCTGCAGCCGTTGATCACGTGGGGATGCTGCACGAAATCGGGCGGACAGTTCACGAGCCCCATCAGCTTGATGACGCGGCCGATGCGATCGAGGCTGCCGAGATGGGAGACCAGCGTGGCCAGAATCGATAGCCCCACCTGCCGGGCCGCCGCCTTGCCGGCATCGGCGTCGAGCTCGACGCCCACCTTCCCCTTGATGAGCGAGCCGTCGGCCTGCAGCGGCAGGTGGCCCGACACATAGACCATCCGATCCACCACGAGGCAGGGCTTGTAGGCCCCGGCGGGCTTGCCGACCGGCGGCAGCACGAGGCCGAGCGTGGCGATCGCGGCCTGTGGCGAAGGGGCTGTCATGGGGTCTGCCTTTCAGAAGCGGTGTCAGGTTGCCTGCACGGCGGCGTCGATACGGTCAAGAATGGTGCGGATGATCTCGCGGTCAGAGGAGGGCCGCCGTTGACTTTGCGGATGGGGCTCGTCGGTGGCGATCAGCCCCTGCAGCTGCAGGGCCTGCGCCATCGAATGCTTGTAGGCCGGCACGGGCGGGCGAAATGCGAAATCGCCGAGGGCCTGGAGCGCGTCGTCGAGCTCATCGAATCGACTGTCGCCGGCCGCCCACCACTGGTCACGTTGCGCGAAGGCGGCGGGAGCCGCGGTCGAGAGCCCGAGCAGCCAGTCGCTGCCGTAGCGGACCATGTCGATCGCGAGGTCATTGCCGGTCAACACCTTGAACTCGGGCCGCAGCCGATCGCGGATCGCGAGCCGCTCCCATTCCAATCGCCGCGACAGCGACGAGTGCTTGGCGCCGAGGCAGTTCTCGATCCGCATCAGTTCGGCGTAGCCGTCGATCGAGAGCATCCGTCCGCAGGGCACGAAGGCGGTCGAGAGTTCGAAGCCGATGAAGGCCGGCACCCGCCGGGCCAGTGCCCGATAGCCAGCGAGCAGCGCCGCATCGCCGCCGGATGTAAGGCCGAATGAGGGAAAGATCACGGGCGTGGCCCCGACCGCCAGCATCATCTCGATCTGCCGGCCGTAGGCGGCCTCGTCGAACGCGGCCCCGGGCGAGTCCACCACGCAGGCTCCCGCGACGAGCCCGCCGGCGGGGCCGACCGCATCGCGGGCGATCGCGAGCGCCTGCCGCCTCGTGGCGTCGTCGATCAGCTGCACATAGCCCGTGTCCATATTGATGGCAGGCGTGATGCCGGCGGCGGCCGTCCGCGACACATGGGCCGCGAAGCCGTCCCAGTCCACCGACTGATCAGCCATCATAGGCAGAAGAATCGCCGACATGCCGCGGATGACGCGGCGGGGACGGACGAGCGATGCGGGATCGACGGCAGGGGTCGTGCTCATGCGGAGAGTATCGGCGAAGCCGTAGGCATCGCCAATGGTCCACCTTTTGCGCCCGCATTGCGCCGCCCGATGGCGACTCTCTGCCTCGCCGCTATGCTCACGGAACCACACTCTTCAGAGGCAGTCTCATGACCTCGTATCCCCGCATCGCCCGATTCCGCTCGGTCGCCGATCTGCGTCGTCACCTGGCGACGCTCGATGCCCCGCTGCCGCTGGACGACGCACCGCTCTCCGCGGCTGAAGGATCCCCGCTCTCCCGGCCGCTCGCGATCGGGGGCCGCACGGTGGGCAACCGCTGGTGCATCCATCCCATGGAGGGCTGGGACGCAAGCCCCGACGGGCAGCCCACCGAGATCCTGCTCAGGCGCTGGCGGCACTTCGGCCTGAGTGGTGCGAAGCTCATTTGGGGAGGCGAGGCGGTATCGGTCCTGCCCGAGGGCCGCGCCAACCCCAACCAGCTCTCGGCTCCCGCCTGCGGCCGAACCGGCTACGAGCTGCTGCTCGTAGCCGTCCGCGACGCCCATCGCGCCACCTTCGGTCGCGACGACGATATCGTCGTCGCCCTGCAGCTGACCCATTCGGGACGATTCAGCCGGCCCACGGCCGCCGGCCGCACGCCGCGGATCGCCTATCACCATCCCCTGCTCGACGCCCGACATGGCGTGGCCCAAGACGACGCCGGCTGCGTGCTCACTGACGGCGACGTCGAACGGCTGATCGATGCCTACGTGGCGGCGGCCCGCGACGCCGATGCGGCGGGATTCGACATGGTGGATCTCAAGGCCTGCCACGGCTATCTCGTGCACGAGTTTCTCTCGGCCCGCCGCCGGCCGGGCCCTTGGGGCGGCGACTTCGCCGGCCGCACGCGGCTGCTCACCACGCTGATCGACCGCGTGAAGGCAGACTGCCCGCGGCTCCTGATTGGCGTGCGGTTGTCGCTTTTTGACATCGTGCCCTGGCACATGGTGGACGGCCGCGGCGAGCCGTATCCCTTCGCGGATGCCCTGCCCTACGACTGCGGCTTCGGCGTCGACGAGCGTGACCCGCTCGCGTTCGACCTCGCCGAGCCGATCGCCCTGTTGAAGATCCTGCGCGACCGGGGCGTGGCGGCGGTGAACCTCACTGCCGGCAGCCCCTACACCGTCCCGCACATCCAGCGGCCGGCCGCGTTTCCACCATCCGACGGCTATCCGCCGCCGGAGGATCCGCTCGTCGGTGTCTGGCGGCAGATCGACGCAGCGCGGCAGGCGAAGGCGGCCGTGCCCGATCTCGTGATGGTGGGCTCGGGCTATACCTACCTGCAGGACTACCTCGTTCACGCCGCCCAGGCCGCCGTCTCGCAGGGCTGGATCGACTCGGTTGGCCTCGGCCGCATGGTGCTCTCGTATCCCGGGCTGCCGGCCGAGTCCCTCGCGGGGCGGCCGCTCGTCCGCGGCGCGGTCTGTCGCACGTTTTCCGATTGCACCACGGCACCTCGGCACGGCCTCCGCAGCGGCTGCTATCCGCTCGACGCCTATTACAAGGCCCTGCCCGAGGCCGCCGAAGTGAAGGCGATCAAGGCCCGCATGGGCCGCGACGAAGACTGAACGCAGCCTCACTCGCGACGGGACTTGAACCACCTGCCCAGCGGACTGGCGAGGAGGGCGGGAAGCAGCACGAGGTCGCCGACGAGCGCGGCGGCCACCAAGAGCGACAGCATCCAGGCAAACCGCCGCGTCGGCGCGAACGAGCTGCCGGCAAAAGCCAAGATGCCCAGGCCACAGACCACGGCGCTCTGAACGAGCGCCGGCGCCGAATGCTGAAAGGCGGAGTGCACGGCCGCGATCCTGCCACCCAGCGTGACGCCGCCCTCCCGGGCGGCCTCGTGGACCAGGCCGCGGCGAAAGAAGGTGAGGAAGTGAAACGTGCCATCGACCGCCATGCCCAGCGCGATAGAGGCTGTCATCACGCTCCCGATGTCGAGCGCGGCTGAGGTCCAGCCCAAAAGCCCAAACAGGAGGACCATCGGAAACACATTGGGAATCATCGCCATGAGCCCTGCCAAGGCGTTCCGCTCCACGACCATCATCACCAGTGCGATCACGACGCAGGCCGAAAGGAAGCTCGTGAACAGATCGTGGAGCAACGTCTTCTGGATGGCATTGATCAGCGGCATGACGCCCGAATAGTCGGCCCGCACGCCATGCGCAAGACCGCCATGGTCGGCGACCACGGGCTCGACGCGGTCCCGCACCCGGTCGAGGAACTCGCCGTAGTCGATGCCGGCGAGAGCCGACGTGCGGGCGGTGACCCGCCAGAGCTGCTCGCCGTCGAGGTCACGGATGATCTTCATGTCGGAGAGCTCCGCGAGATTAGACTCGAGCTTCCGGGCCACGACCGCCTTCCGAACGGCCGCCCGCGATCCGGACGAGGTCGTCGATTCCGGCAGGAACATCGCCGCCGAACTCACGCCACTCACGCCCGGCAAGTCCCGGAGCGCCGTCCCGACCTCCCGGACCATGTCGAGCCGTTCCGATGGACGGATGTCGGAGGACTCGCCGAACCGCAGCACCACCTCGACGGGCGCCAGCGGGCCGATTTCCCGCTCCAGCCACTCGTAATCGCGAATGACCTTGTTTTCCTGAGTGAAGAGCGTGTCGATCGCGACGGAGGTGCGGATGCCAGGCACACCCGCCCCGGCCAACGCCATACCGCCGACCGCGATCACGACGATCGGACCGGCCCAGCGCACGACACTGGACGCGAACCGTGACTCCGCCTCGAGCAGACCACCGTCCTCGCTGCGGCGCTCGATCGGCCAACGCGAGAAAATTCCCGGCACCACGAGAAACAGGACCACGAGAGTAGCCAGCACCCCGATCGCGCCGTGGAATCCGAACACCCGGATCGGCTCGAGATCGCTGACCACGAGCGACGCCAGCCCCAGCGACGTGGTACCCGCCGAGAGCGCGCACGGCAGCCAGCCGAGCCTGATCGCCCGCATGGCGACCCCGGCCCCTGGCCCGCTCTGCCGGGCCTCGATCAGGTAGTTGACCACGTGGATGCCCCCCGACACACCGAGCGTGAGCACGAGCACGGGCATCACGATCAGCACCGGATTCATCCGGTCGCCGCAGGCGGCGAGCGAGGCGAAGCAGAGGCCAACACAGAACAAGGCCAGCAGAAAAACGAGGAGCGCATATCGCATGGACCGCAGCGACCACCAGGTGAGCAGGAAGATGACCGCCGCCGCGGGCCCGCCATAGACACGAAGGCTCTCGGCGCTCGCTTCGTCCACGCAGACGTTGTCCACCACGGATCCCGCGAGGTGCAGGTCATCAGCCACCGTCGTCGCCGTCTGGAGGAGTGTGTCGCGAATCCACGCCGTGGCCCGGCGGCGATCCGCCAAGCCCTCGCTCGTCAGCCCGATCACCACGCAGGTACGCTGGCCGTCCGGGCCGATCAGCACCCCCTTGAGCCGCTCGATCGCGGTCTCCCGGTCGAGCGAGAGCGGCGGCAAGGTGAGCCGCTCGAGCGCCTGATTGCCCGATACCGCCGACTCGAACCAGAGCCTGCCGCCCGCATCACGAGGTGCGTCGGGCCCTGTGGCCGCCGTGATGATACGGTCGATGGCCGGTGCACCCAGGGTGCACCCAGGCCACGATGCGACCACCACGTCACCGCTCTCGAACTCGCGGGTGAAGGTGGCATACGCCTCGCGCGGCGGAAACGTCTTCGGCACCCATTCGATCGGCGTCGTCGAGTCGACGCCGAGAATCCCGATCGCGGCCCGAATGACCCACGGCGTGGCGGCGGCAAGCAGGAGCAGGGTGACCACGGCCACGACGAACAGCCGACGATCCCACCCCGTGGATGGCAACGCATCCTCGACGTCGTCTCGCGGCCCGCCTTGCGGTGTTGAAAGCATCATGCAGCGTGCTCGCGCATCCTCTCTTCATAGCGTTTTCTCTGCCAGCGGTCTATTCGGCCGCACAGTCGGTCGGCTGGCACGGGCATGAACTCAGCAAGAGGCGGCCCGCGGCCTCACGGCCGGTCGGCTTGTACCGGAACGGCATGAACTCAGCGAGGGGCTGCCCGTGCCCCGCGAGCCGGCGTATGACGCCAAGCGCAGGCAGGATGCCGAAGCGCCGGCGGCATCCGAGTGAGTGACGCCCAGGATGGGCGCAACGAGCGTCCGGCGACGGGGCATGGGCAGTCCCGAGCCGCACAGCAGGGCTGCCCGCGGCCTTGCGGCCGGTCGGCTTTCACGAGGCGATCCGCATTCCCCCGATTTCACGATCGGCGGCTTCCCTCTGCAGGAGCCCCAACCGGGAGCATTCCGACTCGATGCTCACGCC
>JBPCTA010000340.1:0-6797 GCA_051006595.1 Pirellulales bacterium | reverse complement strand
GCCCGGCAGTCGCTCTCGGCCCCCATCTCGATCTACGAGGTCCACCTCGGCAGCTGGCGCCGGCCGGGCGACGACCCGCAGCGCTGGCTCTCCTATGCCGACCTCGAGCGGGAACTGGTGCCCTACGTGGTCGAGATGGGGTTTACCCACGTCGAGCTGCTCCCGCCGACGGAGCATCCGCTCTCCGCCAGCTGGGGCTACCAGACGATCGGCCTCTTTGCGGCGACCAGCCGCTTCGGCCCACCGCAGGCGCTGATGTCGCTGATCGACGCACTCCACCGCGCCGGCGTCGGGGTGATCATCGACTGGGTGCCGGCCCACTTCCCCAAGGATGGCCACGGGCTCCGACGCTTCGACGGCACGGCCCTCTACGAGCACGAGGATCCCCGCAAGGGCGAGCACCCCGACTGGGGCACGCTGATCTTCAACTACGGCCGCAACGAGGTCGCCAACTACCTGATCTCGAGCGCGCTGTTCTGGCTCGACCGCTACCACGTCGACGGCCTCCGGGTCGATGCGGTGGCGTCGATGCTCTATCTCGACTACAGCCGCAAGGACGGGGAGTGGGAGCCGAACTGCTTCGGCGGCCGCGAAAACCTCGAAGCCATCGAGTTTCTCAAGACGTTCAACGTGCAGGTGCACGAGCAGTATCCCGGCACGCTGACCATCGCCGAGGAATCCACCGCCTGGCCCGGCGTGTCGCGGCCCACCTACGTCGGCGGTCTCGGCTTCAGCCTCAAGTGGAACATGGGCTGGATGAATGACACGCTGCAGTACATGCGGCACGACCCCGTGCACCGCAAGTTTCATCAGGACGAGCTCACCTTCAGCCTGATCTACGCCTTTCACGAGAACTTCGTGCTGCCGCTGTCGCACGACGAGGTGGTGCATGGCAAGGGTTCGATGATCGGCCAGATGCCGGGCGACGACTGGCAGAAGTTCGCCAACCTTCGGCTCCTCTATGCCTACATGTGGTGCCATCCCGGCAAGAAGCTGCTCTTCATGGGGGGCGAGTTCGGGCAGTGGAACGAATGGAACTTCGACGAGAGCCTCCAGTGGCACCTCGTTCAGTGGGAGAAGCACCGAGGCCTCTCGAGGTCGGTCGCCGATCTCAATGCCCTGATCCGCCGCGAACCGGCACTCCACGAGCTCGACTTCGACGGCCGGGGCTTCGAGTGGATCGACTGCCACAACTGGCAGGACAGCGTGCTGGCCTTCATCCGCAAGGCGAACGATCCGGCTGACTTTGTGATCACCTGCTGCAACTTTACGCCGGTGCCCCGCGAGGGCTATCGACTGGGCGTGCCGCACGGCGGTATCTACGACGAGGTCTTCAACAGCGACTCGACCTGGTACGGCGGGGGCAACCTCGGCAACGCGGGGGCGATCGCCACGACCCCGCATCCGCACCACGGCCGCGACCACTCGCTCACGCTCACGCTGCCTCCGCTGGCCACGGTCGTGCTCAAGCCCCGCCGCTGACCGGAGCCGACCAGCCCGCCCACTACCGCATTTCGGGTCCGCGGGGCTCCCGCTTCCAGGCCACGGCGTGGCGGGCCTCAATCGCCTTCAGCCAGCGATCGTAGACCTCGCGGGTGTCGTCCTCGGCAACCGCTGCGAGACGGCGTGGGTCGCTCGACGAGGCGAGGAACAGCTCCTTGAGTTGATCCTCGCTCGGCTCCAAAGCCGTGAGCCGAACGCAGTAGCAGACGGTCTTGGGCTCGTTGAAGACGGCGGTTGCCTGGCCCGGCTCCAGGGCGAAGACGGCCCGCATGGTCTCTTCGCCCGGCATCGCCAGGCCTTCGGGCTGCGAGAGCACCGGAGCGGCGCCGAACGGCGCGGTGCCCCGGTTCAGCCAGGTAAACGGGCCGATCTTCGCGACCTCGAGACCGCCGCGAGCCGCGGCCACAGCCTCGAGCGTCTTGCCACCCGACGTGACCTCGGCGACCAGTTCCTCGGCCGCCTTCTGGGCCAGCGGCCGCGCCTCGACGATTCGCCAGGCCCGTAGCACGTCGTCTCGCGAGGACTGAAACGAGGGCGTGAACTCCGGCTGGTCTTCCGTCTTCCAGGAGATGTAGCGGTTGCCGTCGATATCGCGGGAGGTCACTGGCCGGAGCATGGACGCTGACGGGCCAAAGATCCCATCGATCCACCGCTGCTGCCGCACCCCGAGTTCGCGCGACGTCACAAACTCGAAACTCCCGCCGATGCCCCCCGCGGCAAACGCCTGCGAGGCATTGACGAGGTCTGATCGCCCCCCTTCGAGCCCCTGGATCCCGGCGATTTTCTGAACGTCGGGCGCCGCCGGCGCAGGACCGGCACCATCCCCCGCCACCTGCCAGAGGGCGAGCGACTCGCCATACTTGGCGACGTCGGTTTTCACGGCATCAAAAATCGCCGTGATCCGCTTCTCGACGGCCTCGTCGGCCAGCCGCTTGCGAACGTCGTCCCGCACCTTGTCGAGCGGCTCAAACTCACTCTCGTCGCCTGGAGCGGACTCTTTTTTGTCGTCTTTGGCAGCATCCGCCTCGGCGACTTTCTGAGTGTCGTTTGCCGCATCCTTCGTGGCCGCGGGCTCCGTCGCAGGACCCGCAGGCTGCTTGAAGGCGACCTGACGAATGGGCAGACGCGGCGCCGCCGCACCCTCTTTTTTCTCGGGTTCCTTCTTCTCGGGGTCCCCGCCTGCCTCCGGCGTGGAAGGGGGCGTGGAAGAAGGAGTGGAATCAGACTTCGAATCGGAAGAGGCTTCGGCCGGCTTCTCCGGCGTTCCTTTCTCCTCGGGCTTGGTCTTGTAGAGGGCCGCCTTGCGATCGTCATAGAAGGCCTTGATCTGCTCGTCCGTGATCTTCTTTTCCTCTTCCTCGCGAAACACGCCGGCCTTGGCGACGAGAAAGTCGTAGCGGGCACGGTGCGGCTGCCGGAAGCCGGGGTCGGCGTTCCGCGCTTCGGGAAGATCGTCCTTGGAGCGATCGTAAAACGCCCGCAGCACCGCCTCAGATGGCTCCGGAAGTTTGTCCACGAACGTCTCGACCACGACTGGCACGGCCTCGACCGTCGCGCCCTGCTCGAGCCGTCGGTAGTAGTCCCAGCGCCAGCCCGGAGGCGTTCCCTCGAAGCCGATGCCGCCGAGGAGGAGCGTTTCCATCCGACGGGCCATCAGGACCGTTCGCAGGGCCTCGAAGACATCCTCTTGGGAGATGCCCATCCGGCCGCCAATCCGGGCCACGATGTCGTCGAACTGGTCGGGACGGACCAGATCATTGGTCCATTCAGCGAGAAACTGGTTGATCGCCGAGTTGCTCACAACGACGCCGTTCGCCTCGGCTTCCTTCGCCAGCAAGATCGTGTCGACCACGTCCTTTTCGTCGTCGGCCAGCCGCATCCGCGACGGATCCTGACCCGCAGCCGCCATGGTCTCGACCAGGAACTGGTTCATCACCTTCCGCATGATCACGGCCCTCTGGAGGCCGCTTTCGCGGAGGCCGCCCCCCTTCCACGTCACCACCATGGGATCGGGCCCACCGGCGTTGCCGCTCATCTGCAGGAACGGAGGCAGCACGAAGAAGGCGAGCATCGCCATGATCGCCAGGGCGGCGAGGGCAGCCTTCTCGTATTGCCGAAAAATTCCGAATGAGCCGGCCATGGCACCGCCTGTAGGCTGTTGGCCCGACGGCGAAACCGCCGAGACTTGACAAGGAAAGATCGCGGAGGGTAACGCTGACATGCCGCGGTTCCGGCCGGGGCAGGTCGAAGATTGTAGCGCAGGGCCGGTCGGCGCCAATCCCGATGTCCCTGCCAGGCACCTTCCGTGATCCACGTTCATTGCCCACGCGTCCCCCTCAGACCCTCCCCACCAACGCCCCAGACTCCGCGAATCCATGGCAAAGAAGACGACGAAGCGAGCGGCTCCCAGGCGGGGCGGCGGTTCCACACGGTCCCAGAGCCCACGTGCGGCCTCCGCAGCGAAGGGCGATTACCAGCTGGTGATCGTCGAAAGCCCCGCCAAGTCGAAGACCATTGGGAAATACCTGGGCCCGGGCTTCGTGGTGGAGGCCTCGATCGGCCACATCCGCGACCTGCCCAGCAAGTCGCCCAAGGGCGAAAAACAACCGGTGCCGGGCGTGGACCTCGACCACGACTTCGCCCCGACCTATGAAATCGATGACGACAAAAAGAAGAAGGTCGCGGAACTGCGGAAGCTCGCCAAGGCCGCCAGCGAGATCTGGTTTGCCACCGACTTGGATCGCGAGGGCGAGGCAATCGCCTGGCATCTCACGCAGGTGCTCGATGTCGATCCCCTCCGGGCCAAACGGGTGACGTTCGACGCGAACACGAAGTCGGAGATCCTGAAGGCGTTTCAGGCGCCGCGGGCGATCAACATGCCCCGCGTCGAGGCCCAGCAGGCCCGGCGGATCGTCGACCGGATCGTGGGCTATCAGGTCTCGCCCATTCTCTGGAAGAAGGTGGCGGGCGGGCTGAGCGCCGGCCGCGTGCAGAGCGTGGCGACTCGGATCGTGGTCGACAGGGAGCTGGAAATCCGTGCCTTCACCCCGGCGGAGTCGTGGGAGATCACGTCGTCGATGACGTTCGACGTCGATGCCTCTGCGGCATTGCATGAGGAATGGACTGCGTTCATGGCCCGTCGCGACGAACGCGGCCGGCCGCCGCTGGTGCGGGAGCGGATGGCCTGGCTCGCCGATCACCGATCGCTCGCCTGCGATCTGGTCGAGGTCGGGGGCAAGCCGTTCAAGGTCGAGGCGGAAAACACATCGACCGTCGATCTCTCGGCCGCCGTCCGCACCGCCGCCGAGGCCGCCGGCCTGATCGACATCGAGGTCGTGCGGCAGCTCGACGCATCGGCCAAGGGCCGCGGTCAAAACACCGTCCGCATCGCGGGCCGGCCCGACCCGAAGACGCGGTACACGGTCGAATCGATCGACGTGACCAGGACCCGTTCCAAGCCCTATCCCCCGTTCATCACCAGCACGCTCCAGCAGGCCGCGAGCAGCCGGCTCGGCATGTCGACCGACCGCACCATGCGGATCGCCCAGCAACTCTACGAGGGCATCGACCTGCCCGATGAGGGCCGGGTGGGCCTGATCACCTACATGCGAACCGACTCGACGAACCTCTCCCGCGAGGCGATCGAGATGGCCCGCGGCTACCTGCAGAAGCGGCATGGCGACGCCTATGTTCCCGAGAAGCCGCGGTCGTATTCGAGTTCCAACGAGAGCGCACAAGAGGCCCACGAGGCCATCCGGCCGACCGACGCGGCCCGCGAGCCCGACCTCATCGCCTCCGCTCTTAGTGACGAGCAGCTCAAGCTCTACCGGCTGATCTGGCAGTGCTTCGTGGCCTGCCAGTCGACCGATGCCGAGTGGGACTCGACGAGCGTCCGCATGCGCCGGAGCGACCGCGACACCGGCGCTGTCTTCAAGACCAACGGCCGGGTGCTCCGCTTCGACGGCTTCTATCGCATCAGCGGCACGCCCAAGGACGACGGCGATCAGGTGCTCCCCGATTTCGACAAGGGCACGCAGCTCGCTCCCTTTGACATCGAGCCACGGCAGAAGTTTCAGGCGCCCCCGCCTCGCTACACCGAGGCCACGCTCGTCAAAAAGATGGAGTAGGAGGGCATCGGCCGCCCCTCCACCTATGCCAGCATCATCAACGTGATCGAGAACCGCGGCTATGTGGTCCAGCAGGACCGACGGTTCCACGCCACGGCCATCGGCGAGGCGGTCACCGGCTTCCTCAAGCGGGGCTTCGAGAACCAGTTCATCGAGATCGGATACACGCGGGAGATCGAGCGGGAACTCGACCAGGTGGCCCAGGGCACCAAGAAGTGGACCGACATGCTCCACGAGTTCCACGACGAACTCGCCCCGAAGCTCGACACCGCGATGGACGAGCCGCACGAGAAGGCGAAGTCGGATCCCTCCCCCTACGCCTGCCCAGAGTGCGGCCGCCGGCTCGATTACCGGCTCGGCGGCAAGGGGGAGTTCCTCTCCTGCAGCGGCTACAACGAGAAAGTCGTCGTGGAGCCGCCGGAGCCGGCCCTGACCGCCAAGGGCAAGAAATCAAAGCGGGTCGTGAAGCCGAAGGAGGTGCCGGCCTGCACCTATGCGATGCCGGTCGATCGCCAGCGGCGGCCGCTGCTGCCGGAGCAGATCGACCTGCTCTCGCCGGCCGGTGTGCCGATGGTGAAGCGGACCGGTCGGTTCGGCGATTTCCTGGTCGAGGACAAGCCCCGGCCGGTGAAGCCGAAGGGCAAGAAGGCCAAGGAAGCCGCGGCCGCCGAGCCGCCGTCGTTCATCCTGAACCTCGACCGCAAAGGAAACCTGAAGTTTCCGTCACCGCCGCCGCTCGTCACCGACATTGCCTGCCCGAAGTGCGGTGACCTCATGAATCTTCGCGACGGCAAGCGTGGACCGTGGCTCGGCTGCCGAGCCTTCCCGAAGTGCCGGGGCCGCGAGGCCTTCGGCAAACTCGCGGAGCCGAAGCAGAAGGAACTGAAATCCCAACTCGACGCTCTGCTCGGCAACCAGACACGGCTCGCTCTCACCCGCCGTGACGGCGTCACTCCCGTTTCCGAAGGCACCCCTCTCGCGCAACTCACGCTCCCCGGCGGCATCGCCGAGTTGCAGAAGTTTGAAGGCTGAGCGGGCCGCGCTGAGCCGTACGCGACTCGAATCACGACGCCCGCCCAACGGCCCCAGGGTCCAACGAAACGCGGCCCGCGGCCTCACGGCCGGTCGGCTTTCACGATAACGGCATGAACTCAGCGAGGGGCTGCC
>JBPCTA010000339.1:0-9166 GCA_051006595.1 Pirellulales bacterium | reverse complement strand
GGGCCGTACCGCCGCCTATGAACTCGCGCGAGACGCCGGTGGTGCCCGGAATGCCAGTGGTTTCCAACGCGGCCGGGCATGGAACTGGGCATTCACGAGGTGCTGGCCCCGCTGATGTAGCGGCCGAGCCGGGGCGGTTCGAAGAGTTGGTGCGACGGAGCCCCCCGCTCACGCTCAGCCTGTCGCTCCACATTCTCGTGCTTCTGGCGCTGGCGGTGTGGATCGTGCAGCCGCGCCGCGAGGCAAAGCTCGTGCTCGATCTCTCATTCGCAGCACCCGAGGTGGTCGAGGCGGTCCGGCCGGGCGTGCAGGTCGTGCCCCAGCCCGTGAAGGAGCCCGAGCCTGAAGACGCGAAGACGACAAAGCCGCCGGAGGAGAAGCCGAAATCATCGCCGCCGGACGGGGCGGAGTTGAGCGAGGCCCCCGGTGCGACGCCCGCGAAGACCCCGGCCCCCTCGGTGGCCACGCTGCTCGATGGCCGCAAGGAGGGGCAACGGGCGGCGTGCGTGCAAGCGTTTGGCGGCAGTGATGCGACGGAAGCGGCAGTGGCGCGTGCGCTCGCGTGGCTGGCAAAGCAGCAGGACAAGAAGGACGGGCTCTGGAGCCTGCGGCGGCCTTATGTTGACGGCGGGTCGCAGGAGAACCGGCTCGCCGCCACCGCGATGGCACTCCTCGCCTTCCAAGGAGCCGGCAACACACCCGGCGCAGGGAACTACCGCACCGTGGTCAAGCGGGGCTGGGAAGCACTTGTGAAGAAACAGCTGGCCGACGGCCGGTTCGAGTTCACGCCTCCGATCCCGTCGCATCACGCGCTCTACTCGCACGCGCAGGCGACGATCGCCCTCTGCGAACTCTATGGGATGACCAGGGGCGAAGCCCATGCGCGGCCCGCCCAGCTGGCGCTCGACTACGCCATTGCGGCCCAGGGGAGCAACGGTGGCTGGCGGTATGAGCCCGGCCACGACGGCGACATGTCGGTGACGGGCTGGTACATGATGGCGCTCAAGAGCGGGCAGATGGCCGGGCTCGAGGTGCCGCAGACATGCTTCGACCGCCTGGAGTCGTTTCTCGAGAGCGTGGCTGTTGTGGATGGAAAGCGGTATGGATACCGGGTCGAGGCGCCGGGCCGGCAGCCCGCCCAGGTCACCGATGCGATCTCCGCGGAGGGCCTGCTCTGCAGGCAGTATCTCGGCTGGCGGCCCGGCGACCGGCGGCTCTCAGCGGGGCTGGAACGCTTGCTCGCGGCCAAGCTTTTCAACTGGGAAAACGACAAGGACGTGTATGCCTGGTACTACATCACCCAGGTCGCGCATCACAGCGGTGGCGATCCCTGGCGGCGATGGAACGAGCGCATGGCCGCGGTGCTGCCCGCCGCGCAGGTGAAAAACGACCCCGAGAAAGGCTCCTGGGATCCCGCGCTCGACAAGTGGGGCCACATCGGCGGCCGGCTCTTTACGACCTGCTTCTGCACCTTCATGCTCGAAGCGTATTACCGCCACCTGCCGCTCTACGCCGAGGAGGCCGTGCCGGCTGCCATGACGAGCCGATAGCAAGGCCCGCTTCCGAGCGGGCCACGGCGGCCCTGTGAAATCCGGGCTCTTGGGCAGACCCTGCGGCCGGCGGCGTTCGTGCCAGGCCGCGGTGGTGTCAGTCATCTCCGGGCCGCCATCGGTCGATTCCTCAGAACATACCTCGAGGAGCACTCCGCCATGGCCAGCCGCAAGAAGAAGACGTCCTACACCCAGCAACTCGCCGGCGTGGCCACGATGGGGCTGCCGGCTCCCGTGCAGAAGGTCGCGACGTCGAAGTGGGGCTCAAAAATTCTGTTGTTGCTGATCCCATTGCTGATCGCCAGCGGAGTGATCACGATCACGTTTAGTGGCGGCATGCCCACGATCAACGTCAATAAGGATCGGGCCGCGGCCGTGGGCCGCGATCTCGAGACTGAAGCCTATAAGGCGGCCCAGCGGGTGACGCAGTACGGCGACAGCAGCTACCGCTAGTTGTCCGTAGACAACGTCATCGATGACGTTGTCCACGTGGGCGGCTGGCGGAAACACCGAGAGTTTCCGGGGCCGCCGTGCCTCGCATCCAGCTCGGGTCGATCTGTTCCACAGCCTGCTCTGGCTCGGCAGCCCCGCTGGGGTTTTCCATGCGACTCGAATCGGGCCTCGCCGCCGCGTTTGCCCGGGTTGCACTCGCCAATGTGTCGCGGCCGTTTCCGCACAAGCTTGACCATCTCCTCGTGGATGGCCCCGAGCCGCGGGCTGGTGATCCTGTCGGGCTGCACCCCGTGTTTTTTGGCAGCTACGACTGGCACTCCGCCGTGCACATGCACTGGCTGCTGGCCCGGGTGCTGCGGCTGCATCACGAGGTGCCGGAGGCGGCGGCGATCGGCAGCCTGTTCGACGAACGGCTCTCGGCTGGGCTGCTGGAGGTCGAACGGGCCTACGTGAACTCGCCGGCGGGAAGAACCTTCGAGCGGCCATATGGCTGGGCCTGGCTCCTCGAACTCCGCGCGGAGCTCGAACGACTGCGGCCGCACGACACGCGGGCCGATGCCTGGGCGGCGGCCAGCGATCCCCTGGCTCGCGATCTGGCCGAGCGATGTGCGGCCTTCGTGCGGGCGGCGCCCTATCCGATCCGCGCCGGCACCCATGGCAACACCGCCTTCGCCGGGATTCTCGCCCTCGACTATGCGCGGACCTGCGGGCATGAGGAGCTCGGAGCGGCGTTCGAGAATGCGGCCGTGCGGTGGCATGCGGCCGATCGCGACGCCGCGGTGGCCTACGAGCCGTCGCTCACCGATTTTCTCTCGCCGATTCTTGCCACAGCGACGTTCATGCGAGCGGCGGTGGACGGCGGCTCGTTTGCGACGTGGTTTGACCGATTCCTGCCCCGTGGTCTGGGAGGTCTCGCGATGCCGCCGCGGGTGGTGGATCGACACGATCCGCAGATCGCCCATCTCGACGGATTGTGCCTGTCACGGGCATGGATGCTGCGTCGCATCGTGAGCGGCCTTCCGCCCGGCCATCCGCAGGCGGCGGAGTTGCTCTCGGCGGCCGACGTGCATCTGGAGCACGGCCTGCCACGGACCGTGGGCGGCGACTATGTCGGCGAGCATTGGCTCGCCTCGTTCGCGACGCTCGCGCTCGGCAGCGTGCCGTAGTCGCGAGACGCCGTGCCGTAGACTCGTTGCGTCGGGTCATAGGTGGCCGCTGGAAAGGGCATGCGATGAGAGTGGTGCCGGTCGGGGATCTGGCGTTCGCGATCGATGTCCCGGCAGGCTCGGCCGAGGAGACCACGGCCCGCGTGCGGGCGATCGCCGCCGCAGTCGCGGCTGCGGCGATTCCCGGCGTGGTCGATGTCGTGCCCTCGCCCCAGCGGGTCACGGTGGCCTACGACCCGCTCCGGATCACCGGGGTCGATGCGCTGCGGGAGGCGCTCGCGGCCACCACGACCGGGGCGGAGGATGCGACGGCTCCTCCGCGACGCCATGAGATTCCGGTCTGGTATGGAGGCGCGGAGGGACCCGACTTCGATGAGGTCTGTAGCCTTCACGGGATCAACCGCGAGCGGCTCATCGCCATGCACACGGCGGCGGAGTATCTCGTGCAGGCGATCGGCTTCATGCCCGGCTTCGCCTATCTCGGCGGACTCGATCCGCACCTGGCGACACCGCGGCGGGCCACGCCGCGGATGGCCGTGCCGGCCGGCTCCGTGGGCATCGGTGGCAGCCAGACGGGCGTGTATCCCTTCACGAGTCCGGGCGGGTGGAACATCATCGGCCGATCGCCGGTGCGACTGTTCGATCCGCAGCGCAGCGACGCCGCGCTGCTGGCCGTTGGCGATCGGGTGCGATTCGTGGAAGCCGAGGCTGCCGTCGTCGCGGCAGCAGGCGACGACCGGGCGGCGGTTTCGCGGCCCGAGACGATGGGCGAGCCTGCCATCAGTGTCATCAAGCCCGGCTTATATTCGACGATCCAGGATCTCGGCCGGCCGGGCCATCGCGCCGGCGGCGTGCCGCTTTCGGGCGCCGCCGACGCCGACGCCCTGCGGATCGCGAATCTGCTGGTTGGCAATCCGGAGGCTGCCGCCGGGATCGAGTTCACGCTCCTCGGACCGGAGTTGCGGTTCGACCGCGATGCGATCGTGGCCCTGGGAGGCGGCGACTTTCCGGGGCTGCCGTCGTGGCGGCCGCTGCGGATTGCGGCCGGCACCGTCCTGACCCTCGGCCATGCCGTGCGTGGCTGTCGGGGGGTGCTCGCGGTGGCCGGTGGCGTGACCGTGGAGCCGACGCTGGGCAGCCGGAGCACGTTTCCGCCAGCACGATGGGGCGGACTGGTTGGACTTCCACTCGCTGCGGGCGACCGGCTTTCGGTCGGATTCGTCGATCATCCCGTCGAGCCTGCGTCGGCGCTGGATCTCCGTGGAGTGGCGGAACACGCCACTGCAGACATTTCGACCGGGCCGGTCGTGCTGCGGCTCATTCCCGGCGAGCATGCCGAGGGCTTGGGTGAGGCGATCTGGTCTGCCACGCTCCGGGTCAGCAGCCGCAGCGATCGCATGGGCATGCGGTTGGAGGCTGCCCCGCTGCGGCCCGCGGGAACCGCCACGGCGGCCATGGCCTCGATCGCCGTCTTTCCGGGAACGGTGCAGGTGCCTCCGGACGGCAACCCGATTGTGCTTCTCGCCGACGCGCAGACGATCGGCGGCTACCCCGTGGTCGGCCAGGTGATCGCTGCCGACCTGCCGCGGGCGGCCCAGCTTCGGCCAGGCGACACGGTGCGGTGGCAGAAAACCTCGCTCGACGAAGCCCACGCAGCGCTTCGGGAGCGGGAGGCCCGGATCGCGACTGTGCGGGAGTCGCTCGCCGGCCGTCGCGGCCAGGCGGCGAATGAGCCTCTCGGCCGAGCGTGAAAACGGCCGCCCCACCGATAGGATAGCGACCATGAACTCCAGTGTGTTCGCCAACGGCGAGCGATCGCGAGGCGTCGATCTGAACTGCGATCTGGGCGAGGGCGCCGGTCACGACGCCGAACTCATGCCGTTCGTGACGAGCGCCAACATCGCCTGCGGAGCCCATGCAGGCGATGCCGAAGTCATGGCGGCCACCGTGGCGCTTGCCCACCGGTATGACGTGGCGATCGGCGCGCATCCCGGTCATGCCGACCGCGAGCAGTTTGGCCGCCGCGAGCTCGAGATGGGGAGCGCGGAGATCGCCGCCCTCGTGACGTCCCAGATCGCCCGCTTGGAAGAATACGCCGGCCCCATGCTCCATCATGTGAAGCTTCATGGCGGGCTCTATCACCAGGTTTCGCGAAGCGGCCCTCTCGCCGACGCTGTGGCTGTGGCCATCGCCGCTCGCTGGCCGCGGCTCATCGTCTATGCCCTCGCGGGAAGCCCGCTGGCGGATCGGGCGCGGGCGGCGGGGCTCGCCGTGGCGGAGGAGGCGTTTATCGACCGGGCCTACGCACCGGATGGATCGCTCGTGCCTCGGTCGCAGCTCGGCAGCACGATCGACGATCCGCTCGAGGCGGCCGCGCGGGCGGTCGCGCTGGCGACCCGCGGCCGGTTGCGGGCGATCGACGGCAGCGAGGTTGAGATCGTGGCCGACACGCTCTGCCTTCACGGTGATGGCTACGATCCGGTCGCGACCGCCCGGGCCGTGCGGGAAGCGTTTGCCGCCGCCGGCGTCACCGTCGTGGCGGCCTGTGGTTAGGTCGCCGTGACCGGGAGCGTCGATCGCCCGCGGCCTTACGGCCGGTCGGCTTGCACCGACGAGCCGTCATGCGGGGCCCGTGTCAGACGCGGCCGCCCCATTGGCGGATCGCCTCATAGGCCACGATCGCGGCGCAGTTGGAGATGTTGAGGCTGCGGACCTGCGGCCGAGACGGAATGGTGAGCAGCCGATCGGCATGGGCCGCGGTGAGCGCCGCGGGAAGCCCTTGCGATTCCTTGCCGAAGACAAGCACGTCGCCCTCCGCATACGAAGCCTCGGTGTAGGGCCGCGATGCTCGCGCGGAGAAGAGCCACAGGCCGCCGGCGGCCGAGGCGGCGAGCCGTTCCTGAAGATGGCCCCACGAGTCGACGACCTCCCATTCGAGCTCGTCCCAATAGTCGTGGCCGGCGCGGCGGAGGTAATAGTCGTCGATCTGGAATCCGATCGGCCGGACGAGCCACATTTTTGCCCCGATGGCAACGCACGTGCGGCCGACGTTGCCCGCGTTGGGGGGGATTTCGGGCTCGTGGAGCACGATGTGGAGCCGTGGAACGTAGCGCATGGGCATATCGCCTCGGGGGAGGCGTCTGCTATGGTTTGAGGGGCGTCGAGACCGGCGATGTGCCGATGAATGGCCCAGTGTGTCGCGAGGAGAGATCGTGGTCGAGTTGAAGCGAAATCCGACGCGGTCGGTGCGAATCGGCAGCATCACGATCGGGGCCGGCCACCCCATCGCCCCGCAGAGCATGACGGCCACCCACACGCAGGACATCGCCGCCACGCTCGAGCAGGCCAACGCCCTGCACGCGGCCGGGGCCGGGGTGGTGCGGATCGCCGTCGACTCCAAGAAAGACGCCGCCGCGCTCGCCGCCATCCGGGCCGGCACCCAGGCCAACCTCGCCATCGACCTTCAGGAAAACTACCGGCTTGCCCTCGACGTGGCCCCGCACGTTGACAAGCTCCGCTACAACCCCGGCCACCTCTACCACCACGAGCCGACCAAGCCGTGGCAGGAGAAGGTGCGGTTCATCGCCGGCGTGGCCGGTGACAACGACTGCGCTCTCCGCGTGGGCGTGAACTGCGGCAGCGTCGATCCGGCGAAGAAGGAGCAGTTTGCCGAGGACGACTCGATCGGGCCGATGCTCGCGAGCGCCTTCGAGCACTGCGAGCTCCTCGATTCGATGGGCTTCACGCGGTATGCCGTGTCGCTCAAAGATTCCGATCCCCAGAAGGTGATCGAGGTGAACCGCCGGTTTGCCGAGCAGCGGCCCGATGTGCCGCTGCATTTGGGCGTGACCGAGGCGGGTATGCCCCCCGACGGCATCATCAAGACCCGAATCGCCTTCGAGCAGCTGATCTCCCGAGGCATTGGCGACACCGTGCGGGTGTCGCTCACGGTGCCCAATGCCGACAAGCCGCAGGAGATCGCCGCGGCCCAGGCGATCCTCGCCGACATCGCCGCCGGTCGCGTTCGGAGCGTGGTGGATTACGGCCTCGCGTCGCTCAACATCATCTCGTGCCCGAGCTGCTCGCGGGTCGAGAACGAGGCCTTCATCGAACTGGCCAAGCAGGTCAAGGAGATGACCGCCTATGCCAGCGACCACAAGATCACGATCGCGGTGATGGGCTGCCGCGTGAACGGGCCGGGCGAGACCGACGACGCCGATCTCGGCCTCTGGTGCGGGCCCACGCACGTGAACCTCAAAAAGCGGAGCGCCGAACTCGGGGCCTTTCCCTACGAGGCGATCCTGCCCCGGCTCCGCGAGGAACTCGACAAGATCATCGCGGAGCGGGCATGAGCATGAAGGGGCTGCCGATCGTCGACGCCGAGGGCGGGGCATGCGGCACGGGGGGATCCCCGCTGCCGGCGGTGCTGCCGGTCGATCCTGCGACCTGCCGCGGCACCTTCGCCATGGTCAGCCTGGGCTGCCCCAAGAATCTGGTGGATGGCGAGCGGATGCTCGGCCTCCTGCGGCAGGACGGCTGGCAGCTCGTGGGCGATCCCCGCGGCTCGGATCTCGTGATCGTCAACACCTGCGCCTTCATCGACACCTCGCGGGCGGAGTCGTATGCCGCGATCAACGAGATGCTCGACCTGAAGAAGGAGGGGAGCACGCGCGGCGTGATCGTGTCGGGGTGTCTTGCCGAGCGTCAGAAGGAAGGGCTGCTCCAGGAACTTCCCGGCGTCGACGCCGTGATTGGCGTGTTTTCACGAGACGAGATCGCGAAGGCCGCGGAACGGCTGATCGGCGGGCTTGGCGACCAGCGGAGCATTTTCCGGCCGGCGCCCGCGCGGGCCCTCGACGATTCGGGCCGCATGCGGGTGACCCCCCGGCACATGGCCTACCTCAAGATCTCCGAGGGCTGCGACCGCACCTGCACGTTTTGCGCGATCCCGAAGATGCGGGGCAAGCATGCCACCAAGCCGATCGAGGAAGTTATTCGCGAGGCCCGCGAGCTGGCCGCCGACGGCGTGAAGGAGCTCGTGATCGTCGCCCAGGACACGACCTATTACGGCCTCGACCTCTACGGCGAGACACGGCTGGTCGAGTTGCTCGAGGCGCTCGAGGCCGTGGAGGGCATCGAGTGGATCCGGCTGATGTATCTCTATCCGATTCATTTCAGCGATCGGCTGATCGAGACGATCGCGACAAGCCGGAAGATCGTTCCCTACCTCGACATGCCCCTGCAGCACGCCAGCGACGCCGTGCTCAAGCGGATGCAGCGGCGGGTCAATCGGGCGGCCACCGAGGAACTGCTCGGCAAGCTCCGCGACCGCATCCCCGACCTCGTCCTCCGCACGACTTTCATCACCGGATTTCCGGGGGAGACCCGCGGACAGTTTCAGGAGATGGTCGACTTCGTCCGGCGCTGGAAGTTCGAGCGGGTGGGCGTGTTTCCCTACTCGCTCGAACCCGATACGCCCGCGGCCCGACTCGACGGGCACCTGCCGGAGGAAGAAAAGGCCGCCCGCCGCGACGAGCTCATGCTCGTGCAGCAGGCCATCGCTCACGACCATGCCCGGCGGCAGGTGGGCCGCGTGCTCGACGTGATCGTGGATGGCCCCAGCGGCGAACGGGATGACGTCTGGATCGCACGGTCGAAGGCCGACGCCCCCGACATCGACTGCACCGTCTACGTGACCGCCCCCGGCACGTCGCCGGCCAGGCCGCTCACCGGGCGAATCTTGCCGATCGAGATCGTCGCGGCCAGCGGCTACGACCTGGCCGGCGTGCCCGCGGAGGCCTGAGCGATGGCTTCCGACCGCATCTGGACCGTGCCCAATATCCTGTCGCTGACCCGGCTGCTGCTCGCGGTCGTGCTCTTCGTGGCGATCGAGCGGGGGCAGCACGTGCCGGCGTTTTGGCTGTTTCTGGTGGCTGCATCGACCGACTGGATCGATGGCTGGTGGGCCCGTCGCTTTCAGCAGGTGAGCCGGCTTGG
>JBPCTA010000338.1:0-2549 GCA_051006595.1 Pirellulales bacterium | reverse complement strand
CCCATGAACCATCATTCCGGCCGGCGAGGAGATCGGCGACGAGGTCCGCGGCGGCGATGCCTCCCGCCATCACCCGCAGTCGTCCGGCACCGATGTCGAGCCTGCCACCCAAGGCTTCGGCGATCGTCAGCCTGCGAACCGTCACCTCCATGGCGTGGTCGGCCGGCATGACGACCTCGCCGCCCGTGATTGCGAGCGCCTCGCTGCCGGCCAGGGCCGACGCGTCGGCAATCCGCAGCCTGCCCGCTGTCACGCTCGTGATGCCGGGATAGGAGTTTGCCGACGTGAACACAACCTCGCCCGTGACGGTCTTCGTGAGCCAGGTCGCGGTCGAAATGCTGGGATAGCCCGCCTGGGCCTGAGTCTGGCTGCCGCTCGCCACGTCGATCACGACGTCGGTCGTCAGCCTCCGGGCGGTGCAGACCAGGAGATTGCCGGCGGCCTGAGTGACGTCGACCGCCCGCCGCCCATCCAGCGCGGTGATGTTGCCGCTGTTGATCCAGTAGTTCACGTTGCCGAGATTCGACGCGGGCAGCACGAACCGCCCGCCGGCGATGTCGAGCCGCGCGGGATCAAGGGTGTTGATCGACAGGCCACCCGCGGAAAGCGTCCCGCCATACAGGTTCACCCGTGCCTCCCGGGCTCCTGCATTGGCACCGTCAAGATTGAAAATGAGCACTCCCCCCACCTCGACACTTCCGCCGGAGATCGACAGCGTGCCGGCGTTTTCATTCCACCCCAGCAGGAGCTGGCCGCCCACCCTGACGGAACCACCGCTGACGTTGAGCGTGCCGTCGCCCTGCCCATTCGACGTGGAGAGGCTGAGGTCGCCGGCGGCCGTGAGAATCCCGCTGACGACGTTCACCGTGGCGTCGCACTGTTCGCCGACGCTGATCGAACCGGTTGCGTCGAGCGTGCCCCCCATGACCCGCAGGCTCACCCCCTTTCCATCATCGCCGAGCACGAGGTTTTGGACCTTGTTGCCCGCCGTGCTCACGACAGGAGACGCCCGCGCCGACCAGACGCTCAGCGGCTCGACCCACGACTCCCCGCTCACGGACGTGGGAGCTGTTCCCGTGCTCCAACTGGACGGACTGTTCCAGACGGTGTCGCACTTCCATCGTTTGGAAGAAACGGTCCCGGGGGCCTTCACGTCCACATAGACCAAATACGCTTCGGGATCCTCGTTGAAGTCAGGCTGGGGAGCCTCGTTGACCGTCCCCACGTCCGACATCGGCCAGCGGCAGCGGACGTGGTCACGAACAGGCACGGCGAAGCCGTGGGAACTTCCGTATCGCCAATCAACGGTGACGTCGGGCGTCCGGAAGAAGCCGGGCCCGGGCGCCGCCGGCTGGTTCGCGTTGAAGCCGGAGAACCGCGAGGCGGGGAGTTTTAGCCACATGCTGGCGTCGGTCGCGGCCTGCCCGAAGGTCAGGAAGCCGTCCACGGTCACCGCATCCACGTGCAGACTGACGGGAAAGGCAGCCTGGTCCACCGTCTCACGCCACGTGGCGTTCTCGACGCTCAACTCGAGACCAGGCTCCGCGATGGTCTGATTCACGAACTGCTGGGCCGGATCGTAGGCGACGAGCTTCTCGTCGCGGGCGGCCGTGACGTAGATCCGCCCGTCCGGACCGACCGCTGGAAACTGCGCGTAGTCGATCCCCGACAGGAGGTTTCTCGTCGTCTTCGTCGCAGGATTGATCTCGACCAGGAGGCCCGAGTTTCCCTGATCCCAGGCATTCGCTTCCGTGACGGCGTAGAGTTTGCCGTTGGGATGGAGCGCGAGGCCCCGTGCCCGCCAGAGGCCGCCTGCCACCTGGGTGACGCTGCCATTGGTTTCGCGAACCCAGACGGCACCTGGCTGGAGAGCCACACCGTAGGAGCCCATCGCGCTGTAGGTGCTGAAGTAGATCCGGCCGTCAGACGCGACAGCCACGCCCTGGGGCGGGCTTGGGGTCGGGATCTGCAACGATGTCACCACCGACTGAACGGCCCCGGTCGCGCTGTCCCATTTGAGGATCGCGCGGGATTCCAAGACGGCGTATACGTTGCCATCCGCATCGGTTGACAGCTGCCGTGGACGCGTCAGCCCGGAGCAGATCACCTGCTCGACACCCGCAGGAGTGCGCTTGACGATCCGCCCCGTTCCGCTGTCGGAATCCTGCGCATAGAAGATGTTGCCCTGCCGATCGCATGTGATGCCATAGAGCCCTGGCCTGTCGGTCACGATCGTCGTCTGCGACCCATCGGCGACGTTGAGCCGTTGGATGCGTTGGTTGCCGAACTCGGTGAAGTAAACGTCGCCCGACGCCGCCACGGTCGTGCCAAAGCTGTAGGCCGCGTCGGCGAGCACATGCAGGCCGTTCGGCAGCCCGTTCATGGATTGATCGAGTCTCGAGGGCAACGCCGACACGAGTCGGGGATCGATCTCCGGCGGTGGATTCGGGGCATCGGCCGGCCACGAAGCCAGAGCGGGCCGCGCCACCGCCGGGATCATGGCCGCAAAGGCCGCGGCGGTCACGAGCGCCCGCCAGGAGTTGATCACA
>JBPCTA010000337.1:0-2769 GCA_051006595.1 Pirellulales bacterium | reverse complement strand
TCGTTCTCGTGGACGCTCTCCATGACGCGGAGCCAGTCCTCGATCCGACGGGCCTTCCGCTTCGAGAGCGTGATCAGGCCGCGCTGCTCTTCGAGCGAGCCGTCTTCGAACTCCTCCAGCAGCACCTTGACGGTGTCGCCGATCTGGGGCGGCGGCTCGCTCTCGTCCCACTCGTTGCGCGGGATGTGGCCTTCGCTCTTGTAGCCCACGTCAACGAGCACGAACTCGTCGTCAACCCGCAGAATCTTCCCCTCGAGCACCGAGTTGACCGCCAGCGTGGAGGTCCCGATCGAGTATTCGCCCTCGGCCGCACCGGCCATGGCGAGTTCCAGTTCCTGATCGAGTTCGTCTCCGAGTTCAAGTTCGCGAATGAGGTTGCGGTTGACCATGCGTGGGGGGGGTTGCGGGGGAAAGCGGGGTTGGAGGAAAAATGGGTGCGGGCCACGGGGAATCGAGCCTCGCAGCATAGCAGTCGGCGCCCGGCGGAACAATCGAGCATGATTCCCCCGCCGCCGCAGGATTCCCGACCCAGCGAGCCGCGGGGGCCGCTGCGGTGGCGGCCGGAGGCTGGCCGATGATCTCGTGGAAGGGATCCCCCATCATGCCCGGCACCACCCCGCGGCCGCTGCCTCTGTCGCTCGTCCTGACGCTAACCCGTGGGCTGGCGTTGACCTTCTGGCTGGCCCCGGTCGCCATGATGCCGTCTGCCCGCGGGCAGTTTCTGGAGGCCGAGGGGGCCACCGCCACGGCCACGACCCTGGGCGATGTCCGCACCCAGAGATACCGCGTGGGTGTCGTCGTCACGGCGGAGGGAGGGCCATGCAGCGGGATCTACGCCACGCTGCCGGTGCCCCGAGACTGGCCGGAGCAGAAGGTGCGCGTGGTCGCGGAAGAGACCTCGCCGCAGGTCAAGGCGCTCCGCTACCGCATGCTGCCCGGCGACATCCGGCAGATGGTGGTCGAGATTCCCTCGCTGCCGAACGGGCAGCAGGCCAAGGCGATCGTGACCTTCGAGTTGGAACGGGCGTCGATTCTCGCGCCTCAGGAGACCGCCGGCCTCACGCCTCCCGACAAGCCCGACCGCTCACTTCGCGCGCACCTCGGCCCGAGCCCGTATGTCGAATCGCGGGATCCCAAGATCGTGCGGCTCGCCAAGGCGACGGGCGAGGGCCTCGACGGCTGGGCGAAGGTGGAGGCGATCTACGACACCGTCCGTGACAAGGTCGAATATCGCAACGGCGATCTGAAGGGAGCCCGCAAGGCGCTGGCCGACGGCTGGGGCGACTGCGAGGAACTGACCTGCCTGTTCATCGCGATGTGCCGGGCCGAAGGGATTCCCGCCCGAACCGTCTGGGTCGAGGGCCACTGCTATCCGGAGTTTTATCTCGTCGATCCCGCCGGGTCGGGCCACTGGTATCCCTGCCAGACCGCCGGCACGCGGGCCTTTGGCTCCATGCCCGATCAGCTGCCGATCCTGCAGAAGGGAGACAGCTTTCGAGATCCCGATCGCCCCGGCAAGCAGCTCCGCTACGTGTCGGAGTTCATCAAGGGCGCAGCGGTCGAGGGGGGCGGCTCACCGAAGGTGAGCTGGATCCGCGAAGGTGCGTGAGCCGCGGGGGGGTGCCGGCGAAGGCGTGGGAAACCGCGCGGATTGCCCGCGGCCTTACGGCCGGTCGGCTTGGACGCGATCCACGCCCAACGCCGTGAGGCGATGCCGGATCGCCCGCTACTCTGCCATTCCGATGAAGGCGGCGTCTTCGCCGATCGGACGGCCGAACTGGTCGCGGGCCACGGGCGTGAACCACCGCGGCACGATCAGCAGACCAGCCTCTTTCCAGGCTGCTTCCAGCCGGTCGCCGGCGAGCTTCACGATCTTCTCCCGACCGCGGCCCACGAGGGTCGAACGGTCGGCCCACGGGGTGACCGGGCCGTCGAAGTCGGCAGCCTTGGCCTGCGTGAGCACGTCGGCCACGCTGATCACGCCGGTGTCGCCGGGCATCAGGCGATGGGCAGCCGTCAACGCGGCGGCCGGCATGTCTTTCGGGGCATCCGACACGCGAACCTCGACCAGTCGCCCCTTCGGAACCTTGGCGATCAGTTCGAGCGGCTCGCCCGTTACGTACAGCGCCCAGGCGTCGGCGATGATGCCAACCCGCTCGTGGGCCACCATCACGAGGCCGAGCAGGCCTTCGAAGGTGTGAATGAACTGGTTGGCCTTCCCTTCCCGGGCCTCGGCCTCGGGGCGGAAGTTGAGGCCGAGCATGATCTTGTGCTTGGCGAGCAGGTCGCCCACTTCGTTGAGCCGCGATCGGTAGAGCTCGAAGAAGTCTTTGAAGGAATGCTCGTCAGAGGCGGGCGCGACCGTCGCCACGGCGCGGGCGGCTTCGGCCGCTTCGGCCAGTTCAAGCAGTCGCGGCAGGGCCGCCATCTCCGCCTTGAACGTCGCATCATCGGCTGCGAGCTGCACGGGCAGGTGAAAGGTGCCGCTCTTGAGCCGGGCGCTGACCATGAGCCGGCGGGCATGTGGCACGCCGAAGGCGTCGGCCTGCTGCTGGAAATCGAGGATATCGATATCCATGGCATCGAAGCCGAAGGACAGGGTCAGTTCGATGAGTTCGCTGGGACGCCCCGAGAGGGGCAGGCCGACCGTGCTGAGGTTCCGAAACATGCGGACGAGAACTCCCCTGGAAGCGTGCGATGAAACTGGACGATGGAAACTGGGATGAAACGAGGCCGCTGCCGACGGGATCGCAGGCAGACGGGTTGGAA
>JBPCTA010000336.1:0-3186 GCA_051006595.1 Pirellulales bacterium | reverse complement strand
GCATAGTGCGAGGAGTTCCTAGCGGTGCTTGTTCGCGATCTCGAGCTGACGCCGAAGCGCCTCGATCCGGCTCGTCGTGTTGTTGTCGAGCGACCAGGTCGTGACCGAAGCCACGCCGGCGGCCGCGAGCCCCAGAGCCGCCATCGCGTAGGCCATGGAGCCGGTCACCTCCCGTGGCAGGAGCAGCGCCGACAGCAGGCCGCCGACGCCGAGGGTGAACAAGCCGCCCAACGCGAGCAGCCAGGGCACCGGCACGAGCTGATTGCCCGCGCTCTCGACGACCTCGCGGTCGATCCTCGCGATCCCCCGCTCGAGTTCCGCCAACTGGTCGCCCGCGGTGATGCGCTTGCGGATGAGAGCGGCCCGCCCACTGGCCTGCTCGATCGCCTCCGCGATGGTGAGGCCGGCCAGCGTGGAGCCGGCACCCTTGACGGAGCCGCGGGTGTCTTCGAGCGACCGCTTGGCCTCCACGAGGGCTCGCTTCGCCTCCAAGACCTCACGGGAGGCGCGACTGCACTCGCGGGCTCGCGACCGCAGCGGACCGAACGAGAGCGCGAAGCCCTCGGGCAGCAGCACGTCGGGAATCGACTCGCCTTCGACGTCGAGAGTGGCCGCGATCGGCACCACGCGGGACAGGCCGGCGATCCCGACCTGCTCACCGAACCGACGGGCCGCCAGCCGCGCGTGCGACTCGGCGCGGGCCGCCTCGGAGGCGAGCCTTTCGAGCTTGGGGGCTTCCTCGATCACCGCGGCGACCACCGCCCGCTTCTTCCAGACGGGCGATTCGAGGGGCAGTTCACGGAGCTGTCGGGCGAGCTTGCCGCGGAGCTTCTTCCGCTTTTTCGCCGTTCGTTCCGCCCGGCGGAGGCGGCGATTGGCCAGTCGCCACAGGTCACGGTCGGCATGCACGAGCGGCACCGATTCGAGGGCGGCAAGCCGCTCCGCCGTCGCTCGCCAGTCGGCATGCAAGGGCTCGAGCGCGAGCACCCCGCGAATGACGCTCTCGGCCGCGAGGGCCGCCTCGATCCGGGGTTCGATCGCGGCGATCTCGGCTTCGAGGTGGGCCAGTTCCATCCACAGCCCCCCCGCCGCGAACGCCGGTGAGCCCGCCGCCGCGAGCCGCTCGAGGGCGTCTGTGCGCCGGGCTTCGAGCGAGGCGATCGGCGAGACGGTGGGATCGGCCGAGTCGAGCCGCTTCATCGCATCACGAAGGTGCCCGAGCACGCGGGCCACCGTCGAGCGATCGAGTCCGGCGGCGAGTTCGTAGAGCCGGCTCCCGCAGCCCTCGGGCTCGAGCGTGCGGAGTTCGTGCAACTCGTCGAGGCCGAAGGCCATCACGCTCGTGAAGGTCGTCTCGTCGATGTCCCCCACCACGTCCTGCAGGTAGATCTTGGAGCGGCCGCCCTCGTTCCGGGGGTCGATGTCGGTGATCCGAATCAGGTCGCCAGCATCGCCTCCGAGGCCGACCACGTCGTCGGCATAACTCTCGTTGGAGAGCGCGGCGAGCTCAGGGCCCTCGTGCCGCCGTTCGATCGAGATCAGGGTGCGCTCCGGCGGCGTGCGAACGAGCAGCCGGCCGGCACAGGGCTTGCGGGCGTCGAGCACGCCACGGCGAAAGAGGCCTTCGAACCCGAAGAACACGGCCCGCACGAACTCGAGCAGCGTCGTCTTGCCGTTCTCATTGGTGCCATAGAGCACCTGCACGCCGGGCCCGAGGCGGTCGATCGTCGTGCGGTCGAGGGCCCCAAATCGCTCCACTTCGATGCGTTCGATGAACATGCAGCAGGCTCCGCGAATCGATGGGTCAGGGAAGGATATTGAAGGCCGGCTCATACCGACTCAATGAGTTCGAGCGCCAGCAAGCCGGCTTCGAGGGCCTCGGAGGCCGCCAACGTTTGCGACTGTTCGACCATGGTGACGATGTCGGCCAGCGCGGAGGAAAACGACGTCGTGGAGCCGGGTCGGCTGCCCGATCGGGCATGGCCCAAGGGGGCCAGCGATTCGGTCGGCTCGGCAACGAGCTCCCGGCACCAGATCCGAAAGGTCTTCGCGTCGTAGAGTTCGCGGACGCGGGCGAGCGTTTCGGCGGCGATCTCGCCCACGCGAACGCGGCGGGCCACGCTCGTGCCGCAGGCGACGGAGCATCGGACGATTTCAGCGGCCGAGTCTTTGTCGGCCGGCAGTTTCTCGAGCGCCGCCCAGATTGCCGTCGCCAGTTCCTCGTCGCCACCGGAGGGCGACTCGACAGACACCGTTCGCCAGTTGACGCGATGCGTCGGCACCTCGTGCCACGTGCCCCGCCAGTCGGCATGGGGCGCGGCAAGCGCATCGTCGGCGACGGAGGCATCACCGCTCTCGCGATCGAGCAGCGTGAGGGTGCAGCAGCTGCCCGGCGACGCTTCGTCGGGCGACCGGGCCTGCAGCGCCGGCAGAAAGTGCACTCCCGGCGGCAGGGCCTGCCGTTTCCGCGACGCCCAGATCCAGAAGGTTCCCGGGTGCGACCAGGCCGCAGACGCGGTCGCCGCTGCGGCGAAGGCCGCCGCGGAGGATGTCAATTTCGGCGCAGCCACCACGCCGAACCCCGGCTCGTCGGCCACCCAGCGCTCCGCATTCCAGAGCGAGTTGTCCCAGCCGATCACAATCCGCCGATGGAGCGGCGATGCCGCCGCGGCGATCGTGGGCGACGAACCGGCGGCCGTGGGCCCGTGCGCCGACACGAGTTCGACGGCCAGGCCGCGGACCTCGAACTCGAGCGGAGCGAGTGGCGTGACGAAGAACAGCCCGCGGGGTTCGCCCAGCATGCGGGAAAGGTCGTGGCAGGCGTTCTGCTCGTCGGCAATCACCACGGTGCGGCAGCCCTCGGCGGCCAGCGACAGGATCATCCGTCGCAGCAGCGCGGCCTGCGCGGAACTGGCCCGAAAGGGATCGAGCAGGCGGCCACAGATCACGAGGGCCGCCGCTTTCGAGCGCGTCGCCACTGCCGCCGCCTGGTCGAGCGACATGCCAGCCGCGGTGGCGACCACGTCGGCGAAGTCGGCCGGAGCGGCGTCGGGCGCGGCGATCGGCCGGTGGATCGCCGGATCGAACGCAAACACGATGTCTGACACGGGATGAACCTCGTCCGTGAGTCGGTGTTGGCAGATGCCTTCGCCAACGATCCATCGAACCGCGGGCCGCAGGTGCGGA
>JBPCTA010000335.1:0-3515 GCA_051006595.1 Pirellulales bacterium | reverse complement strand
AGTCGGCGGCAATCTCTCGTTCCAGAATGGGGCGAACTTCAACTTCGCCGGCGGCTACACGCTCGCCGTGGGGGGCACGACCACGTTTGCCGGTTCCTTCGGCATCGCCAACATCCTCGGGCTCGATAGCACTACGCCGCAAGGGACATACACGCTGATCGCCGGCACGGTGGACTTCACCAACGTGACGAATGTCGGTGCCAACAATGCGGTCTCGATCCCAGGTAGCAGCAATACGGCCTACCTGCAGCAGGGCAGCCTGCAGATGGTGGTGGTGCCCGAGCCCTCGGTCGTCGTCGTCGGCATCGCAGGCCTCACGCTGGCGGTGGCCGCCCTCCGCCGCACGGCCGGCCTGAGCTTGTGATTTGCCGCAAAGACGCCGTGATACCGATGCCGGCGGCGTCGCGTAGTGTGTCTTCGGTCGGGGCTGCGGCCCTCCCTCCGACACACCACGGGGACTATTCCCCAGACCTCTCATGAGCACTGGTACAAAAACTGGGGATGGGTCACATCGGCCTTGTCGGCCGTGGATGAAGTGCATTTCATCCGACGAGGTCAAGCCGCTCTGCTACGGCACCAGCACCCCGTTGAACTTCTTGTTGGTGGGGAGGTCGCTGGCGAGGCCGTCGACCTGGAAGCCGAACGAGATCTGGGCTCCCGGGGCGAGCGTGGCGTTCCAGGCGGCGTTCTTGATCACATACCGGGTGCCGACACGGCTCACGATCACGGCGTTCCAGATGTTGACGATGTTCGCCTTGGTGTCGAACTCCATCGTCCAGCCGTTGATCGCCGTCGTACCCTTGTTCGTGATCTTCATCTCACCGGTGTAGCCGGTGCTCCAGACACTCACCTGCGTGAAGGTCGCCGTCACGCCGCCTGCCGGAGTGGGCGTGGGCGTCGGCGTCGGAGTGGGCGTGGGCGCCGGCGGCTGGTCGTCGTTGAGGATCGTGCCGGTTGCCTTGGCCGTGGTGATCGTCGCGTTCGTCGGCATCGAGAGCGTAAACGTGAACGTTTCGTTGAACTCCACCGCCGTATCGCGGGTCACGAGCACGGTGACCAACTTCGTGGTCTCGCCCGGGGCGAACGTGAGCGTGCCCGAGGCGGCCGTGTAGTCGCTGCTGGCCACCGCCGTGCCGTCGGCCGTCGCATACTTCACGGTCACGGTCTGCTGGCTCGGCGCGGAGAGCGTCACGGTGAACGTGGCGGGTGTCGTCGTGATCGCCGCGACGGCGCCTGACCCCGCCGGGAACTGGAACTGCACGGCCTTGAGCGGATCGACCTTCGCCGTGTTCACCGTCTTCCAGTCGGCGGCGAGGATCCCGCCGGTGTCACCGGAGTTGGGGTTCCACGACCAGTAGGTCCAGCTGATTCCCTGCTGGCCGGCCGCAAGGTCGACGGTGCCATTGCCGTCGAGGTCGCCCTTGAGGTAACTCACCATCTTTGCATACCACGCCTGGTCGCTGGCGGTGGCGAGATTGCTGCCGAACTCGCCGAGCAGCACCGGGGCCGTGCCGGTGCGGAACAGATAGCCCCAGTTCTTGTCCCAGACGGCAGGCAGATTGTTGGGGTAGGTCGGGTCGCTGAAATACTTCTGGGCGTAGACGCTCGCCGGGTAGTCGTGGGCCGAATAGACCAGCCGGCCGGCCGTGGCGAGCCGCACGGGCGCTGCACCGGCGTTGGAGAGATTGCCACCCCACCAGTAGCTGCCCGACGACGCCGTTTCGATCCCCTCCACGATCACGAGGAGGTTCGGGTTCGCGACGAGCACCGCATTGCCGCCGCGCTCGGCGGCCAGCCGCCAGTCATTCGCGCCGCCGTCGCCCCACGTGGCCGGGCCGTGCGGCTCGTTGTGGAGGTCGATGCCGATCACCGTCGCGTTGCCGGCGTAGCGGCCGGCGAGCATGCGGAGATTGGCGAGCCACGTACTCTCCGGACGCGAGGCTGAATACCAAAGGCCCGACTCGTTGGCGCTGTTGCCGGCGTCGGAGCGGTGGTGGTCGAGGATGATCCGCAGCCCGATCTGGCCGGCGTAGCCCACGATCTTGTCCATGATCGCGAGGCCGCCAAGCCCCTGCAGGTCGGCGTTCTTGGAGAAGTCGATCCCGTTGGGCACGCTGCCGGCGTCGAAGAGCTGGTCGGAATAGGGTAGGCGGATGGTGTTGAAGCCGAGCGACTTCATCTGGTCCATCATCTCCTTGTAGCCGCGAGTCCAGAGGCCGTGCGGGGCGAAGTTGGTCGTCTCGAAGCCGAACCAGTTCACGCCCGCGATCCGCACGACGTTGTTGTTGGCATCGAGGATCTGGCTGCCGGAAGTGCGGAGATAGCCGGCGGCAAGGGCCGCCTGCGGGTTGCCTTCGGCGACAGACACGTCGCCGATCGTGACCGCCGGGAGGGCCGCTGGCGGCGCGACCGGCGGTGTGACTGGGTTGGTGGCACCCGTGATCGCGGGGTCGCTGCCGTAGTCACCCCAGGCAAGGCTGAAGCCGCCGGCCGAGATCGTCGGCAGCCCCGCGTGATTGTTCGACAGCTGGCCCGCGGGCCCCGGATTGTCGCGATTGATCGACCACATGCCGATCATGCCCAGCCCTTTCGCCCGGGCGAAGATTTCGAGGAGATCGGCATCCTGCAGCGTGAACACCTCGCTCGCGATGTCGTTGACGCCCAGCATTGGCGTCACGCCGAGCTGATTCCAGCCGAACGACTGCCCCTGGGATGCGAAGAGCGTGGTCATTTGGGCGAACGTCGCATTGGCGGCGTCGATGGCGTAGGCACCCATCGACTTGAGCTGCGGGGGCGCGGCACTGTCGCCGTAGTCCATCGCCATCACGTTGACGCCGTCCACCTTCACGCCGGCCACAAGGGCGATCTTCACGGCGCTCAAGCCGTCCTGCGTGAGCCCCTGCGGCAGCACCGGGAGCGTGAGCCAGATGCCGAGGTTCGGCCGCGTCTTCTGCACGATCGCGACGGCGTCCATCTGGAGCTTGAGCGTCTGCGGTTCGGCGACTGCAGCTCCCTCGATGTCGAAGTCGAGCTTCGTAAGCTTGAGCGTGTCGACCATCTCGCCATACGCCGTGGCCAGTGCCTGGGCGCTGAGACCCCGCTTGGCGTAGGACTGCGCCAGAGACTCGCCGGCAGCCCCGCCGAGCGACACCATCACGTCGCCGCCGGCGGCTCGCAGGGCGTTGATCTCCGCACGGATCGCCACGGCCTGCTCGTTGGTGCTGTCGAGCGTGAGCACGTCGTAGCCGCCCCAGGCCAGTTTTCCGGTCGGGCTGGCCTGCATGAAGCCGAGCGTGAAGAGCCCCACGCCGTACTTCCGTGCCAGTCCGTCGAGATCCGGTACGGGGTAGAGCCCCATGTCGACGTAGGGGGCGAAAAACTGCTCCTTCCACAGGTCGGCGGCGACGGGAGGCGCGATCGAAGTGACAGGCGTGGGCGTTGGAGTGGGCGACGGGTTCGGCGTGACGGCGGCTCCGGAGAGCACGAAGTTGCTCGGGGCGTCGGTCCCTGCGCCC
>JBPCTA010000334.1:0-2628 GCA_051006595.1 Pirellulales bacterium | reverse complement strand
GTTCCGCTTCGGGCGGTGATCACGTCGCCGAGCTTGTAGGCCGCCGGACCGGTCATGTTTTCAACGAGGCCGATGCCGGCCACGATGTCGATCGGCAGCTTGAGCGCGGCGATCGTGGCTGCTGCACCGAGCACGGCGGCGGCGCCCGACATGTCGCACTTCATCGTCAGCATGCCCTCCGAGGGCTTGAGCGAGAGGCCGCCGGAGTCGAAGGTCACGCCCTTGCCCACGAGGGCGAGCGAGGGCGGTGCCGAGGAGGAGGGAAGTCGCTGACCCGTTCTTCCCACGCCGCGATAGCGGAGGATCACGATCCGCGGTGGCCGCGAACTACCACGGCCAACGGCCAGGATCTCCTGGCAGCGCTCGCGGGCCAGCCGTTCCTCGTCCCAGATCTCGATCTCGAGGCCGGTGCGGCCCGCAATGGTGGCGCACTCGTCGGCAAACGACTGCGGGTAGATGTCGTCGGGCGACGTGTTGACCAGCCGCCGGGCGAGATTGACGCCGTCGGCGATGATCGTGCCCCGCTCGACTGCCTCGACCGGGGCGCCGGCCCAGATGGTCGTGCCGAATCGCGTGCGCTTGGGCTCGGCGCGATAGAGATCCTGGCCAACCATTCCCACTGCGGCCCCTGCCACCGCCTGCTCCATCTGCCGCGTGGTCCACGAGCCATCGGCCACGAAGACGACCCGGCTCCGCGGCCGGCCGGCAAGATGTCGGGCGGCGGTGGCCGCGGCGCGATACAGCACACCCGCGTCGACCGTCTCCCGCTTGCCGAGGCCGATCACGACCAGTTGCCCGGCCCGCAGGCCCGGGGCGGCGAGCACCGGCACGCACTCGTATCGTCGGCCGCTGATCTCGCCGGCTGCGGCCAGCCGACCGAGCAGACCTCCGGTGGCGGTATCGAGTTCCGCGGCTGTTCCCAAGCCGATGCCTCCCTCTGCAAGGAACAACACGACGGCATCGGCCTCGATCGCGTGGGGGCGGGCGGACGGTTCGCAGACGATCCCGGCCGTGCCGGTGGGGAGAAACTCGCGGGTCATGGGTGGGGGCTCCGAGGGAGGCGATGTTGTACCTGTTTCGCGGCTTCTGCGGAGGCGGCGGTGAGTGATCCGGCCAGCAGGGCCAGCAGTACCGGCAGCACGACGAGATTGCCCACGAGCCCGCCGAGGAGGGTGAGGCAGGAGAGCCAGCCGAAGGAAACGGTCGGCATGAATCCGCTCGTGGTGAGCGCCAGAAAGCCGATGGCCAGGGCGAGTGTGGAGAAGATCATCGCCCGGCCGGCCGTCTGGTGGGCGACCTCGAGGGCGGCCGTGGTCGATCCCATTCCGAGCCGGCGGCGAAACGCGGTGATGTAATGGATGGAGCTGTCGACCGACAGTCCCATCGACACCGCCGCGATCATCGCCGTTCCCATGTTGATCCGCTCGCCCGCCCAGCCCATGAGCCCCAGCACGACGAAGATCGGCAGGCCGTTGGGAATGATCGCGATGGCGGCCAGGAGCGGACTTTGAAAGGCGACGGCCAGGAGGAGAAAGATCCCGGCGGCGGCGATCAGAAACGTGAGCCACTGGTCTGAGAGCATGCGATCGACGAGTTGCGACAGGAGTACGAAGAATCCGGTGACTTCTGCCCCGGGGGTGCCGGCCGTAGCGGGATACGCCTCGGCGGCAATCTGCCGGACCTGACGGATGATGGCCTGCTTGGCGGCGGCGGGCTGCCGCTCGCGGGCCCGAAGCATGAGCCGTAACCAGGTCGTGTCGTCCTGAGGGTCATGGCCGACGAGCGCCCGCACGAAGGCCGGCTGATCGGTGCCGTCCTTTCGCAGCATGGCATTCACCATCAAGGCCTGCAGCCGGCGGGGCACGAGCGGAGCGGCCGAGAGCACGTCGGCGATACTCATCACCTTCGTGAGCGCCGGCATCATGCGGCCATCGGCATCGGGCACCTCGACCTCACGTCGCAGTCGTTCGGCCAGGTGATCGACAGCCTCGAGCTGCGCCGCATCGATCGGCTCACGGGCGGGGACGAGCACGTCCCACACGCCGGCGCCTCCGAGCCGCGACTCCACCATGTCATACGAGGCCACGGTGGGGCTTGAATCACGAAAGTTCTTGGTGAAATCGGTCTCGACGGTGAGCCATCGCATGCCCGTCATCGCCGCCACGACGCCCGCGGTCGTGACCGCGAGAATCGGGAGCGGATGCCGCACGATCCGCTGCACGAGCCGGTCGAGGCCCAGCTCGAGCGACCCTTCGCCCCAGGCCATCTGCGGGTCGGAATCGAAACGGCCGGCCAGCGCCAGAAACGGCACCACGAGCGCCGCCGACACGAGCACCATTCCGGCGCCGAGCGACGTCATGATGCCGAAGTCGTGGACCGGCCCGACGCTGCTGGCCGCGAGCGAGCCGAAGCCAATCACATCGGTCGCGATCGCCCCGAGAATGGGCCAGAAGAGCAGGGTGATCGCCTCCCGCAACGCCTCGGTGGGGTTGAGGCCTGTCGCCCGCTGCCTGCGAAACTCCACGATCACGTGGGTCACGGTGGCGATCCCGACGACGGTCACCATCGCGGAGAGCATGGTCGAGACCATCGTGAGCTTGAGTCCGGCGACGGCGAGCAGGCCACGAG
>JBPCTA010000333.1:0-2758 GCA_051006595.1 Pirellulales bacterium | reverse complement strand
GCCGCGAAGATGATCTGGGTCGCCACCATGCCGATCGCGCACCACGTCATGAAGGCGTTGAGCGGCTGGAGGTGATGGAACGTCTCGTAGTGGTAGGCATCGGCCAGTCGCCGCGGGAATCCGACGGCGCCGAGGATGTGCATCGTGAAGAAGGTGCCGTTGAGAAAAATGAAGGTCAGGAAGAAGTGCACCTTCCCCCAGAACTCATTCATGGTGCGGCCGAACATCTTCGGGAACCAGAAGTAGATCGCAGCCCACACGCCCATCGCCGTGCCGGCAAACAGCACGTAGTGGAAGTGAGCCACGATGAAGTAGGTGTCGTGAATGAAGATGTCCACCGGCGTGGCGGCCATGAAGATGCCCGACAGGCCGCCGATGATGAACATCGACACAAATGACAAGGCGAAAAGCATCGAGGTCGTGAACTCGATCTTGCCTCCCCAGAGGGTGCCCAGCCAGTTGAACGTCTTCACGGCGCTTGGCAGGGCGATCATCATCGTCGACACCATGAAGGTGATGCCGAGGGCGGGATTCATGCCAGACATGAACATGTGATGCCCCCAGACGATGAAGCCGAGGCCGGCGATGCCGGCGATGGAATAGACCATCGGCCGGTAGCCGAAGAGCGGCTTACGGGCGAAGACGGTGAGGATGTCGCTCACCATGCCCATCGCCGGCAGAATCATGATGTAGACCGCGGGATGGCTGTAGAACCAGAAGAGGTGCTGCCAGAGCAGCGGCTGACCGCCGCCGGCCCCTGCGATCGCGTTGTTGACGATGTTGCCCTCGGGCGAGAAGAAGCCGGTGCCAAACATTCGATCGGCCAGCTGCATGAAGCCGGCGGCCGTGAGCACCGGGAGCGCGAAGGCCTGCAACACGGCCGTGATAAACATGGCCCAGATCGTCATCGGCAGCCGAAACATCGTCAGCCCGGGCGCCCGCATCAGGATGATCGTGGTCATGTAGTTGACGCTGCCGAGCATCGACGACACGCCGACCATGGTCAGTCCGAGCAGCCAGAGCGTCTGCCCCCAGCCGCTTCCCGGAGACGACGCGACGTTCGTCGAAAGCGGCGGATAACTCGTCCATCCGCTCGAAGCCGCTCCGCCCTCGACGAAGAAACTCGCGCCAAACGCGAAGAAGGCCGGCCACATGAACCAATACGACAGCATGTTGAGCGTCGGAAATGCCATGTCATCGGCACCGATCATCAGCGGAATCAGGAAGTTGCCGAAGGCGCCGGCGAGGATGGGGATGATCACCAGGAAGATCATCACCGTGGCGTGCATGGTGAAGAGCATCGTGTAGAACTCGGGCGCCATCTGGCCGCCCTCCTGGGCAAACAGCTTGCCGACGACCGGCACATCCGACCACGGCCAGGCCACCTGCCAGCGAACGGCGAGCGCCAGGAGGCCGCCGATCAGGAACCAGAGCAGCGTCGAAAACAGGAACTGCAGTCCGATGACCTTATGATCCTTCGAGAACACGTAAGTCGAGAGAAAATGCGAGAGCCCTCCGCGGGGAGCGTGTCCGGGAGCGGTGACGATGGTGTGGCCGTGATCGACGGCGGGCAGGGTGGCGGTGGTCGGGGGGGTCATCGGTTCATCCTCCGGAAACGGCTCGGGTTCAGCCGGAGGTGCTTGGTTTGGTTGGTCGAAGTGTTCGAGATCGGATGTGAGGAGCGGTCAATCGGCCTGCGCCACGTCGGCGGCCTCAACCTGAGGCTGCGTGGCCTGCTGTTCGGCATACTTTCGCTCGAGCCAGGCGTCGAACTCGGCCCGCGACTCAAACGTCACACGGCCTTTCATCTTGTAGTGGCCCCAGCCGCAGAGTTCGGCACAGACGATGTCGAACTCGCCAGCCTCACGGGCCTTGAACCAGACCGGGATCTTCATGCCCGGCACGGCGTCCTGCTTGATGCGGACATTGGGCAGGAAGAAGCTGTGGAGCACGTCCATGCTCTTGAGTTGGATCAGCACGTCCTCGTCGATCGGCAGATGGAGATCGTTGACGAGAAACAGGTCGTCGGCCGTGCCAAGCGTGCCATCCCGACCAGGATACCGGAGCCGCCACTCGAACTGGCGGCCCACCACCTCGACCGTTGGCTGCATCGCCGGCCGCCGCATCTTCACGTCGGCCCAGGCGTTCATTTGATAGATCGCGAGAAACAGCAGGGTGGCGGCCGGAATGATCGTCCAGACCACCTCGAGCGTATGGCTGCCGTGGATGTAGGTCGCCGCCCCCTGCCGCTTCGAGGCGTCGTATTTCCAGATAAACCAGAAGAGCAGGCCCTCGGTGGCAATGAACACGATCCCCGTCAGCCAGAGAATGAAATAAAACAGCGAGTCGATGCTGGCACCGTGCTCCGACACGTCCTTCGGCAGCCAGATGTTGAAGGCGGGGGCGACCGCAAACGTCGCCACTCCCAGCACCGGCACGGCGAGGAACACCAGCGCCCAGACTATTCCAGCGAGTCGCTTTCCCACGTCGAATAACTCCCTCATCTTTTCTGTGCGTCGGCCGGCAGACCGGCTCCGAAGCAATCCTGGAAAACTAGAACCGGTCTCTGGCCACCATGGGTCGATCGGCCCCGAGTTCACCGTCAAACTCGTAGGGCAGCGAGCGGATGTAGTTCACGATGTGCCAGATCTCGGCATCGGCAACACTCCCCTTGCCGCCGGGGCCGGAAGGGCCAATGCCCGGCATCGGCGCGCCGTTGATGCCCGTGTAGAGCCGTCGATAGAGATCCAGGGGCCGC
>JBPCTA010000332.1:0-20741 GCA_051006595.1 Pirellulales bacterium | reverse complement strand
GTCCCGAGCCCTGCAGCAGGGCTGCCCGCGGCCTTACGGCCGGTCGGCTTGTACGAAAACGGCACGAACTCAGCGAGGGGCTGCCCGTGACCCGAAGCCGGCGTATGACGCCAAGCGGAGGCCGGATGCCGAAGCGCCGGCGGCATCCGAGTGAGCGAAGCCCAGGATGGGCGCAGCGAACGTCCGGCGACGGGGCATGGGTAGTCCCGAGCCCCTCCGAACGTCCGGCGACGGGGCATGGGCAGTCCCGAGCCCTGCAGCAGGGCTGCCCGCGGCCTTACGGCCGGTCGGCTTTCTACGGGCAGGAGTCACAACCCTATGCAGGAGTGGATGCGGTCTATGCCAGTCGCGCCGCCAGCGCGATCGCGGCGGTCTCGATGCGGAGAACATGGGGCCCGAGACCGATGCGAGGCACGCCTGCCGCATCGCACGCGGCGAGTTCCTCGGCCGCGAAGCCCCCTTCGGGCCCGATGAGCCCGATCACACCGCCCTGTTCGGCCGACCACGCGTCGGCCTGGAGTGGGCCGCCTCCCGGATCGGCGACGACGACGTGATCGTTGCCAGTCTGCTCCCGCAGCAGTTCGGCAATGGATCGCGGCTCACCGATCTCGAGCAGCGTGTTTCGTCCACACTGCTTGCAGGCCTCGATCACACCCCGGCGGAGCCGCTCGAGGGCGCTGGGCGTCGCCTCGGCCACACCTCGAAGCGTGACGAGGGGCACGAGCCTGGCGACGCCGAGTTCGGTCAGTTTCTCGATCAGCCATTTCTGCCGGTCGCCCTTGGGCAGCGCGACGGCGAGCGTGAGTCGCGGTGCGTGCCGCGGCGCATCGTGCGTCGGATCGCCAACGTCGAGCGTCACCCGGTCGCGGGCGATCGCCGCCACCCGCGCGGGCCACGCCGCGCCGTTGCCGTCGAAGAGTTCCACCTCATCGCCGACCTTGCACCGAAGCACGCGGGCGAGGTGACGAGCTTCATCGTCCTCGAGAACGGCCCGGCCGGAGAGCGGCGGTGCTGCCAGGAAAAAACGCTCGCTCATAACCCACCGCGCATCGAAGGGATCGTGAAAAACGCGGCGAAGTCTCTCCTGACCCGGAAGCCCTTCGCCGCTACACTCCGGTCATGGTACGCGATCGACTTCATCCTGCTGCCGCGGCCTTCGACGGCGCCATCGACCCTGCCGGTTTTCATGCTGGACCGGCGCAGGAGGAGGCCCTCGCACGGCTCGAATGGCTGCTGTCGGAACGGCAGCGGTGCGGGCTGGTCGTGGCCGAACCGGGGCTGGGCAAGAGCCACCTCGCCGCGATGGCGGCGCGGCGACTCGGGGGGCTCGGCGCGGAGGTAGCGGTGCTGTCGCTCCATGGGCTCCCAGAGGGCGAGTGGCTCGATCTGCTGCTCGCGCGGCTGCCGCTCGATCCCGCAACCCGTGCCGAGCCGATCCGATCGTGGCTCAAGCTCGAAAACCGGCTCCGCGAGAACACGCTCATGGAGCGTCCCACCGTGCTGGTATTCGACGATGTGGACCGCGGTCCGGCGGATGCGATCGACGGTATCGCCCGGCTCGCGGCCGCCGGGGAGCCGAGGTTTGCCTCGACGGTGGTCGTCGCCATGGCGACGCCGGCCGGGCTCTTTCGGGTGCCCGATGCCATTCGCAGCCGCGCAGCGGTGCGGATCGATCTGCCCGCCTGGAGCGATGCCGACGTGGCGGCCTACGTCGCGGCGTCACTGCGACGTGCGGCCGCCGATGACGATTCCTTTTCTGAGGCCGCGGTGGCGACCCTTGCGAGGTTCTCCCAGGGTGTGCCCCGCGTGGTCTGCCGGCTGGCGCGGCTCTCGGCCGCGGCGGCCGCCGGCGAAGCACTTGCGCAGGTGGATGCCGCCACGGTGGAGCGGGCCTGGCGGGAACTCATGCCCGCCGATCACGAATCATCGTCGCCAGTCCACCCGGCCGAGACCGGCCTCGAAGCCTCGTCCGGCAGGCCGCAGGTGCGGTCCGTCCGCCGTCTGTGGGGCTGATGCCGTGGGCGGATGGAGGCGATCGCTTCCTTCGCTTAGACTTTTTGGCGAGGTTCGCTCGTTCGGCAGGAGTGCCCCCGTTGGGAAGACAGCCATCCGTCACACCCGGCCGCGTCGTGGCCATCTCGCCCGACGACGGCGCGGCGATCGATCTGGCCAACCCCGCTCTGGCTGCCCTCCTCTCATGGCTCGTGCCGGGGCTCGGGCAGGTCTATCAGGGGCGTCGATTCAAAGGCTGGCTCTTCATGGCCACGCTCCTGGCCACCTTCCTCGCCGGGCTCTGGCTCGGGAACGGCCGCGTGGTCTACGCCTCGTGGAAGCCTGGCGAGACGCGGTGGGCTTTCATCTGTCAGGCGGGGATCGGCATGGCGGCACTGCCGGCGATCGTGCAGTCGTGGCGGCTGGGCGGTGCGGCGAAGGAGCCGCTGTTCAACAGCACCTTCATGGCGCCGCCGCTCTCCCGAGGTCAGCCGGTGTCGCCGGGCTACGCCCAGAAACTGGCCCAGGTCGATCCCGACATCGAGGCCGATGACTTCCGACCCCTGCCCCCATGGCAGCAGTTCCGGCCCTTTCCGCCGCCGAGCACACTCGACCGCAAACCTGGCGACCAGTTGGCGATCTGGCATGCGCAACTGGGGCGATTCTTCGAGATCGGCACGCTGTTCACGATGCTGGCTGGCATGCTCAACGTGCTCGTGGTCTACGACGCCTGGTCAGGACCGATGCGGCTCGCGACGGACGCAGCATCCGACGAGAAACAACCGTCATGAGCGACCTCCTCGTTCCCGTCATTGGCTTCGTCCAGACGCTCGCGTGCCCGATCGCCGCGGCGCTCGTCGAACGCGTGCCCGGCCTCGCCTTCGGCCTGCCCTTGATCCTCGCGGCAGCGATCGTATTCGCGGCGACGCATCACGAGCATCCCGAGGCGATTCGAAACGCGGCGCTCCAGTGGATCGGCTGGCTGGGGGGCATCCTCGGCGGCGTGCTCGTGGCCGTGTCGGTCCTGGGCTGGTTCGCCTAAACGTTGGCGGCGAGACGGCGGAGCTGGCCGCAGGCGGCGTCGATCCGGGCGCCCTTCCGGCGGCGGACCTGCACATTGACGCCCGCCGCTCGCAAGACGTCGAGAAACCGCTCCCGGGCCACGGCCGTCGGCTCCTTCCAGGGCATGCCCGCCACGGCGTTGTAGGGGATCACGTTGACGAGCGCCGCGCGGCCGCCAAGCAGCCGCACCAGCCGGTCTGCATGCTCGGTCGAATCGTTGACGCCCCCGAGCAGCACATATTCGAACGTGAGCCGGCGGCCGGATGTCGCCCAATAGCGGTCGGCCGCCGCCATCACGTCGGCCAGGCCGATGGCCTTGTTGACCGGCACCAATCGCGTGCGAAGGTCGTCATCGGCCGCGTGCAGCGAGACGGCCAGGTGATAGCCCGGGTTGGCGGCGCAGAGCCGGTCCATCGCCTGGGGCAGTCCGACGGTGGAGATCGTGATCCGCCGCTGCGAGATGCCAAGACCGTCCGCATCCTGTGCCTCGGCGAGCGCGGGCAGGAGGCGGTCGAGATTGGCGAGCGGTTCGCCCATTCCCATGACCACAATGTGACTGAGCCGCTCGTCGGCCGGCAGGAGGAGCGCGAGGCGGAGGAGTTGCTCGACGATCTCGCCGGTGGTGAGGTTTCGCACCACGCCGTCGATGCCGCTGGCGCAGAACACACAGCCCATCGCACAGCCCACCTGCGAACTGATGCAGACCGTGCGGCGGTCCCCTTCCCTGCCAACCGCGTCACCTTCACCGCCAGCCACGCCCCCCTCCCGGAGCAGCACGCACTCGATGCGCTGGCCGTCGGCGAGCGACAGCAGCAGTTTCTCGGTGCCGTCGTCAGCCTGCTGGTGAACTGCCACGCTCGTGGTCCAGATGCGGAAGTCGGCGTCGAGGTCGGCCCGTAGGTCGCGGGGCAGGTCGGTCATGTCGGCAAATGAGGTCGCCCGCCGGCCGAGCAGCCAGCGGCGGATGGCCTTGGCCCGCCAGGCGGGCTGGCGACGTTGGCCCAGCCAGGCCGCCAGCCCCGACGCCGGATCGAGGATGTGCCGCCGCTGGTCCCCCTCGGCAGCCACGACGGGGAGCATCCCGGCGGCGGATTCGGCCGCCGTTTCACTGGTGGGATCAGGCGTCATCGAAAGGTCATTCAATCCACTGGCGGGTGTCGGTATCGCGGGGTACATTTCGGAGGCGGTCACACGCCATCATATCCCGCCTTTCGGCCTTTCCTCCGGCCACCCGCCCGTATGAGCCAGAAGCACTACGAAGAACGCACGAAGTGGGTCTATGACGATCGGGCGTTCCCCGTCTGGAACGGTTCGTTCGACAAGGCGGATCGGACGGACATGATCAACGACGACCTGTGGGCCGGCCGGAGCATCGCCGTGCTCCTCTCGGTGCTGGTCGCGGTAGGCCTGCTGCTGGCCCTGGTTACGATCGCGTTCGTCGCCAACTGGCGGTAAGTCGCCGGCGGTGTCAGCCATGCCGACGGACGTTCGAGCCGCTGCTGATGGCCTGAGCGGCAGCGTGACGGTTCACGCGGCCGCAAAGCTGAACCTCTCGCTCGCCGTGCTTGCCCGGCGGCCCGACGGCTTTCACGAGATTGAGTCATTGATGGTGCCGGTGTCGCTGGCCGACACCCTCCATGTGCGGCCGAGCGATGTGCCCGGCATTCGGCTGACGGTGGGCTTCGGCGGTGCCCTGGCAGAGGGTCCCGGTGCAGCGCTCGCCCGCGACGTGCCGACCGACTCCCGAAATCTGGTCGTGCGCGCCGCGGAGCTGCTCGCGCGGGAGGCGGGCATCGAGCGCGGTCTCGATATCGAACTCGTGAAGCAGATTCCATCGGGCGCCGGGCTTGGTGGCGGATCGAGCGACGCTGCAGCCGTCCTCGCCGCTGCCGCCCACGTGTGGCGGCTCGACTGGCCGAGCGAACGGCTGGCCGATATCGGCGCGGCGATCGGCAGCGACGTGCCCTGGTTCTTCGCCGGCGGTGCCGCCATCGCCTCGGGACGGGGCGAGCGGATCGACCGCGTGCACGGCATGCCGCCGCTGGCCGCGGTGATCGCCTGCCCGCCAGGCGGCCTGTCGACGGCCGCCGTCTACGGCCGCTGCCTGCCCGCTGCGTCGCGATGCGGTGACGCGGCCCGACTGGCGGCGGCCTTGGCCGAAGGCGGCCTCCAGGCGGGACTCCCCTTCATGGTCAACGACCTTGAACCACCAGCGCGGAGCCTTTCGCCGGAGATCGACGAGGTCTTGAACGCCCTCGCTGCCGCCGGGGCCTTTGCCCCGCGGCTCACCGGCAGTGGCAGCGCCTGCTTCTCTCTCGCGGAGACGATCACCGCTGCCGAGGCGGTGGCGGCCAGGCTCATGAGCCCACGGAATGGCAGCACGTCGCCCTGCCCCGCGGTGTTCGTCGTTCGGCTGACTCCGTAGTTCGGCAAGCCGCCCAGAAGTGGCCAGGCGTGGGCCGTTCGGCAGATCGGCGAGCCTTGCAACTGCGTAAGCCTTCGCTGAAACATGACGGAAGGGGGGTGCCCCACTGTTGATTCGTGCTCCATCCTTTCGAGGTGGAGCGCAGCATGACCATCACCGAAGTGCGGATCAAGCTCGTGGAAGGCGGCGCGGAACGGCTGCTCGCCTTCTGCTCAATCACGATCGACGCGGCGTTTGTGGTGCGCGATCTCAAGCTCATCGAAGGACCAGCCGCGCCGTTCGTGGCGATGCCCAGTCGCAAACTCACCGCCCACTGCGGCAGCTGCGGATTCAAGAACCCGTTGCGGGCCAGCTTCTGCAACCAGTGCGGGGGTCGGCTCGCCAACGGTCACTCGCAACGGGAAGACGACGGACGAATGCGGCTGTATGCCGATATCGCTCATCCGATCAACGCCGCCTGCCGCGATATGCTCCAGAAGCGGATCGTGGCCGAATACGAAGCGGAGCTGGTTCGAGCCCGGGAGCCCGGCTATGTCTCGGCCTACGATGACATCGACGACGACGTCCGCCGGCCTGTCACAGGAGGCTAGCGCCGACGGGGGCCGTCCTAGGCTCGCACGAGGGCATGGAAATCCTTCGTGAGCCGGGCCGTGATCGGGCCGGGCGTGCCCCGCCCCACCTTGCGGCCGTCGATCTCGACGACCGGAATCACTTCAGCGGCCGTGCCCGTCAGAAAGCATTCGTCGGCGGTGTAGAGATCGTGTCGCACGAGCGTCGTCTCACGGCAGTCGATGCCGGCGGCGATCGCCAGATCCATCACCGCGCCTCGGGTGATCCCCTCGAGAATGCCGGCATCGGGAGGGGGCGTGAGGAGCCGGCCGCCCCGGACGACGAAGATGTTGTCGCCGGTGCACTCGGCGACCTCGCCCTTGTGGTTGAGCATCAACGCCTCGACGCACCCGGCCTGCAGGCCCTCGAGCTTTGCCATGATGTTGTTGAGGTAGTTGAGTGACTTGATTCTGGGCGAGAGGGCCGCCGACTGCGTTCGCTGCGTGGCGGCCGTGACGATCCGCAGCCCCTTGTCGTAAAACTCCCGCGGATAGAGGCTGATCGTGTCTGCGATCACGATCACCTGCGGGTGCTTCGTCTTGTTGGGATCGAGGCCGAGGCTGCCGGCGCCGCGGGTCACCACCAGCCGAATGTAGCCGTCGGTGAGGTTATTGGCGGCGAGCGTGTCGATCACCGCCTTCGCCATCACGTCCTTGGCGAGGGGGATCTGCAGGCAGATCGCCAGGCCGCTGGCATAGAGCCGGTCGATGTGCTCCTCGAGCCGAAACACCCGGCCCGAGTAGCTCCGCAGGCCCTCAAAGACGCCGTCGCCGTACAAGAGCCCGTGATCGAAAACGCTGATCCGCGCCTCTTCCTCGGGGACGAGGCGATCGTTCATGAAGATAATGCGCGACATGGGCCCTTCCTGACAGACGGATGCAACGGACAGATGCGACGCGATGCGTCGGGAACCTCACCCCGCCATCCGCGCAACGGCGGGGCAGGCGTCATCGACGCGACCCGCCGCCAGCCGCACGATGCGGTCAGCCCGCCGGGCGACAGCCACATCATGCGTGACCAGCACTATAGAAAGGCCATCCTCACGGTTCAACTCGCAGAGCATCTCGAGGATTCCGGCACCGGTCGCCTCGTCCAGATTGCCGGTCGGCTCGTCGGCCAGCAGCACCCGCGGCTGGGTCACGAGCGCCCGAGCGATGGCAACCCGCTGCATCTCGCCGCCCGAAAGCTGGCGAGGCTTGTGGCGGAGCCTTCCGCCGAGACCGAACCTTTCGAGCAGGTCGCGGGCCTTGGCCCGGGCCGCCGCCCGCACCCTGAGCCACTCGAACACGCCATGCCGCACCATCAGCGGCGCGAGCACGTTTTCGAGCGCATCGAGCTCGGGAAGCAGGTGATAAGACTGGAAGACCATCCCGATGCAGGTATTCCGCAGCCGATCCCGCCGCGTGGAAGAGAGGCCGTCGATTCGCTGCCCCTGGAGCACGACCTCACCGGCATCCGCCGCATCAAGCAGGCCCATCAGATGCAAAAGCGTGCTCTTCCCCGAGCCGCTCTGCCCCACCACCGACACGAACTCACCGACGGCGAGATCGAAGTCCACGCCGCGAAGCACCTCGAGCAGCGCGTCACCGGAGCGATAGGTCTTGCGGAGATCGCGGACACGGAGGAGTTCGGGGGCGGCCTTCCGCACGGAATCACTCATGGCGAAGGGCCTCGACGGGATGGAGCCGGGCGGCCCGCAGCGCTGGCAGCACGCTCGACGCCACGGCGATTCCCACGGCACCGATGATGATCCAGGTCACGGTGAACGGATCGACGATCGAGGGAATCCGGTGGAAGTAATAGATCGAAGGATCAAACACCTGCTCGCCCGTGAGCCACTCGACGGCGGCGCGAATCGAGTTGATATTCCAGGCGATCGAGAGGCCGAGCGCCAGTCCGGCGCCAGCCCCGACGAGGCCGAGGAAGAGTCCATAGCCGAGGAAGATCCCACCGATGCCGGAGGCGCTGGCACCGAGCGATTTGAGGATGCCGATGTCCCGGGTCTTCTCCACCACGATCATGAAGAAAATCGCGAGGATGCCGAAGCCGGCCACGGCGATGATCAGAAACAGGAGAATGTTGAGCACCGACATCTCCATATCGACCGCCGCGAGCAGTGGGCCCTGCTTGTCTCGCCAGGTGGCGACCGCATACATGTCGGCGGGGAACACCTTGCGAAGTTGATCCCGGACCCGGTCGAGGTCGGCCCCCTCGCGGAGCCGGATCTGAATCGAGTTGACGCTCGCGATTCCCGTCTGCGGCTCGATCATGCCCCGCATCCGCTGGAGCGCGGCGATCGGCACGAACACGAAGTTCGAGTCGTATTCGCTCATCTTGCTCTCGTAGAAGTCGACCACGGTGAAGGTGTCGCTGACCGCCTTGGGAGGCGTGCCCGACGTGGGGAAGGTCACCTTCACATCGTCGCCCGGGAGGACGAGAAACCGGTCGATGCCGGAGGTGTCTCGGAAGCTCGCCAGGCCGATCCCGGGCACGATGCCGGTGAACTGCTCGGTCGCTGGATCCATCCGCGTGCCCTCTTCGGGCCGGGCCTGCCGAAACGGATCAGCCGTCGTCGCCTCGGCCGCTGGGTCGCCACTGGCGACGACGGGCGACTCGGTGGTGGCCGCCAGTACGGCGTCAACCTGCTGATCGACCGACCGCGTCGGGCCGCCGGCCGCGTCAGCCGTTGCCGGATCGACGGCGGCGCTGGCCCGGCGGTCGGCCTCGAGCTTCTCGCGCCACGCCCGCTCGCGTTCCACCCGCATCCGGCGGTGCGGCCAGCCGGCGCCTTCCAGGGCGGGGCGGGTCGGCTGCGTGGCATCGGCCTGGCTGTCGATCGTGTCGTAGCCGCCGTCACGGAGGCCGAAGGAGAGTTGCTGACGGTTGCCCGGATGCTGCAGGTAGCGGCCGAAGTCGCTGACCTGTGCGTGCGTCGCCTCGTCGATGCCGATGAACATGATCTGCCGCGTCACCCACTGCCCGCGGACCTGGAAGTTGAGCATGGCCGGCACCGCGACGGTCGGCGTCATGCCGGCGATGTCGTCGCCCGCCGCACGGCGAATCTCCTCCATGTGCCACTGCGGATCCTGAAAGCCGGAGAGCGAGTGGCTTTCAAACACGAGGTCCGAGAGGATGCCGTGAATCCGCGTCTGCATCTCGTGCGAGAAGCCCGCCATCACCGAGTTGACGACGATCATCGTCGCCACGCCGAGCGTCACGCTGATGATGCTCGCCAGCGCGATCCAGCGGGTGCGGAGATATCGCCAGCAGAGAAGGAGTTTGTACATCGCGCAGGGAGCCCTTGTGGGGGCGGAACGATAGCAGTCCCCCCGCCCCGCCGAAACCCCGGAATCAACCGGGCTTCCGTGGGTGCCGGCGATGGGGCATGAGCGGCACCGCGCCGGGAGGATGCCCTGTCTTTTGGTGTCCGGGGAGCCCGATCACACCCTCGGACGGTGGATCGGAAACAGGATCACGTCGCGGATGCTCGGCGCGGCCGTGAGAAACATCACCAGCCGATCGATGCAGATGCCGAGCCCGCCCGCCGGCGGCATGCCGTGCCGCAGGGCCTTGATGAAGTCGGTATCCATTCGGGCCATCGAGTCGTCGGCCGCGAGGCCGGCGAGCTGCGTGCGGAAGAGCTCCTCCTGAAGGTCCGGATCGTTGAGCTCGGTGTAGGCGTTGGCCAGCTCCATGCCCGCGACGTAGAGTTCGAAACGCTCGGCAACATGGGGCTGGTCCGCCTTTCGCTTGGTCAGCGGGCAGATCGACGCCGGGTAGTCGATGACAAACACCGGGCCGTCGAGCGTTTCCTCGACCTTCGCCTCGAAGAGGTCGCTCTTGATCACGTCGGGATGGCGGCCGGCCGTTTCGATGCCCGCCGCGGCTGCCGCCGCGGCCACGCTCGTCGGATCGGCTGGGTCGCAGCCGGTCACCTCCCGGAGCAGGTCGTCGTATCCCGCTCGACGGAACGGCGGGGTGAGATCAACCGTACGTCCCATCCATTCGAACCGCGTCGGAGAACCGGCCGCCTTGGCCCCCTCGAGGAGGATCGCCTCGGTGAGATCCATCATCGTTCGATAATCGCCGTAGGCCTCGTAGGCCTCGAGCATCGTGAACTCGGGGTTGTGCCGCGGGCTCACGCCCTCGTTGCGGTAGACGCGACCCAGCTCAAAGACCCGCTCCATCCCGCCGACGAGAAGCCGCTTGAGATGGAGCTCGAGCGCAATCCTGAGCACCAGCGGCATGTCGAGGGCATTGTGATGGGTCTTGAACGGTCGGGCCGCGGCACCGCCGGCGCTCTCCTGGAGCGTCGGCCCTTCGACCTCGAGATAGCCCCGCGCCGCCAGCACGCGACGGACGGCCTCGACGATTCTGCTCCGGGCCACGAAACGATCGCGGACGCCCTCGCCGTGAATGAGATCGAGATACCGCATCCGCTGCCGAAGATCGGCGTCAACCAGGCCGTGAAACTTGTCGGGGGGCGTCTCCAGGGATTTGGTGAGAAACCGGAGCTGTGCCACGAACACGGTCATCTCGCCGGTCTTCGACCAGCCCAGCCTTCCATCGACGCCGATCAGATCGCCCAGGTCGAGGCAGGCGACGATGTTCCAGATCTCGGGGCCGACCTGCTTCTTGCCGAGCATGAGCTGGATGCGGCCGGTGCGATCGTGGAGCTCGATGAACACGAGGCTGCCGGCACTTCGCAGGAGCATGATCCGGCCGGCGATTCGAACCGTCGGCCCCGTCTCGCTGGCCATGTCGAGCGAATCGCCCTGCCCACGGACCTCGGCGATCGGCACCGGGCCGTCGAACCGTTGGCCCCAGGGATCGATACCCAGGGCGACCAGCCGGTCGAACTTGTCGCGGCGGGCCTTTTCCAACTGGGCGGCCGTGCCACTCGACGAGGGAGCGATGCCAGCAGCAGGAGTGGTCGCGGGCTGGCGGGATGTTTCAGGGGCGTCGTGCATGCGGGATCGCGAGTGGGGAGAGAAACAAGGAGGATGACGCGGCCCACGCCGCGCTCCCGGGAGATTGTCGGATGTGGAGCCGGTTTGGAGAAGGCGCGTTTCCCTGCCACACCGCTCCATTGCCCTCGCCGCCCACCAGACGGCCGGAATCGACCGTCATGAGCCTCTTCCCCGCTTCGCGTCCCGCGCTCGATGGCGCGGGCGTGAAGGAGCAGGCACCGCTGCTACGAGATCGCCCGGGCGATCTCGGGGGCGAAGTACGTGAGGATGCCATCGGCGCCAGCCCGCTTGATCACGAGCAGGCTCTCGAGAGCCGCTTGTGGTCCGTCGAGCCAGCCATTCTCGGCGGCGGCCTTGATCATCGCGTACTCGCCGCTCACCTGATAGGCGAAGGTCGGCACGCCAAACGTGGTCTTCACGCGGTGAATGATGTCGAGCGACGTGCCGGCGGGCTTCACCATCACCATGTCGGCCCCCTCGGCGATGTCGAGCGCCACCTCGCGGAGCGCCTCGTCGGTGTTGGCCGGGTCCATCTGGTAGGTCTTCTTGTCGCCCAGGCCGCGGCCCGCCGCCGTGCCGAGCGCCGCCGCACTCCCCACCGCATCGCGGAAGGGGCCGTACAACGCCGAGGCATATTTTGCGGCATAGGAGAGGATTGCGACATCGTCGTGATCCTCCACGTCGAGCGCCATGCGGAGCGAGCCCACGCGGCCGTCCATCATGTCGGAGGGCGCGACGACATGGCAGCCGGCGGCGGCGAGCGCGACCGCCTGCCGGCCGAGCACCTCGACCGTCTCGTCGTTGAGAATCTCGCCGTCTCTCAACGGGCCGTCGTGCCCGTGGCTCGTGTAGGGATCGAGGGCGACGTCGCAGATGATGCCGAGGGCGTCGCCACACTCCTGCTTCACGGCGCGGACGGTCCGACAGGCAAGGTTGTCGGGATCAAATGCATGAGCCGCATCGTCTGTGTAATGTGCGGCTTCGACGACCGGAAAGATCGCGATCGCCGGAATGCCCAGCCTGAGCGCCTCGCCAGCGGCGCGGACGATGCCCTCGATCGGCAGCCGGTCCACGCCCGGCATGCTCGCCACCGGCATCGCGGCCTCGTGATCGTGCACGAAGAGCGGCCAGACGAGGTCCGCGGCCGAGAGCCTCGTCTCGGCCACGGCACGCCGCAGCCACCGGTGCCTCCGCGTGCGGCGAAGACGGGTGTCGGGAAATCTTCCGGGAAAGTCATGCTCTGCCATCAGTTCCTCGCATCGACGACGACGGCCGAGCCCACGGTCACCGGCGATGCGGCCGGTCGGCCGACGAGCGTGGCAACCGCGCAGGCCTCGTCGGTCTCCCACAAGCTCACACGACGGGCCACGACGCCGAGATCGGCAAGCACGTGCGGCGCCACGACCTCGAGCAGGTAGCGGGCCATGTTTTCGGCGGTGGGATTCCAGGGCAACACGAAATACTTGGTCGGCTCGGCGATGCGGACGGCGGCGAGCGTGCTCGCGTCCTTCTCGAACACGATGAACGCATGATCCCAATGCTCATCGAGCCAGCCGAGCATCCGCTTCTTGATCATCGAGAAGTCGATCACCCGCCCCACGTCGTCGACTGCCACGCCGCCTTCCACCGCCTCCACTTCAATGTCCACGCGGTAGTTGTGGCCGTGGAGAAACGCGCAGCGGCCTTCATGACCGTAGAGCCGGTGCCCCGCGCAAAATGACAGATGCCGGACGAGCGACAGGTGGGTCACGCCGGCACCTCGGCGAGGGTCTCGACGCGGATCGGCCTGATGTCGAACTTCGGGTTCTGGCCGAGGAAGCGACAGGGATTGTTGTGGAACACGTCGATCGCCTCCTGGAGCGAGTGTCCGCGGCGGCGGTATTCGAGGATGCACTCCTGGAGCGTGAAGGGGTCGCTCGGGCCCCAGTCGGCCGACGAGTTCACGAGAATCCGCTCGGTGCCGTACTTCTCCAGCATGTCCACGGCCCGCTTCGGCGAGCACTTGGTGATCGGGTAGAGCGTGAAGCCGACCCAGTAGCCGGCGTCGAGGCAGGGGCGGATCGTCTGCTCCTCGACATGATCGATCCAGACCCGGTCGCGGTCCACGTTCATTCCGGCGAGCACCTCGAGCACCCGCTTCGTGCCGTGGGCTTTGTCGGCGAGGTGGGGCGTGTGGATGAGCACGAGTTGGCCGTGCTGCATCGCCATCTCGACATGGGCCTCGAGCGAGTCGCATTCATTCTTCGTGGATTTGTGCAGTCCGGTCTCGCCGACGCCGAGCACCGTCGGCTTCGCGAAGAACTCGGGGAAGTGTTTCAGAACCTCGCGGGTGAGCGTCGGATTCTCGGCTTCCTTGGGGTTCACGGCCACCCAGCAAAAATGCCGGATGCCGTACTGGGCGGCCCGCGTTGGCTCAAACTCCGAGATCTGCCGGAAGTAGTCGATGAAGGTCTCGGGGTAGAGGCGGTCGAAGCCGGCCCAGAAGGCGGGCTCAGCGACAGCCACGACACCGCTCATCGCCATCCGCTCGTAGTCCTGCGCGGTGCGGGCAATGGCGTGGTAGTGGGGCTGGATGATCTGCATGCCGTCGATGTCCTTCCACGAGCGGGCGAGCCGCTCAGGCCTTCGCGAAGAGTTCGAGGAGGGCCACCGTCCGATCCCGGTTCGCAGGCTTCTCCCGGAGGATCCCGAGGGCCTCACGGAGGGTCGCAAGCTTCGCTTCGGTCGCCGGTGGACCAGCATCGGCAGGCCGTCCCGAGCGGGCGGCCGCGGCGTCGTGGCGATCGAGCAGGGCCGCGATCTCCAGCAGCATGTGCCGGGCTTCCAGGTAATACGTGTCGACGACCTGCTCGGGGGAGAGCATGGGGCACCAGAAAAGGGCGGCGGACCGGGGTTGGGATGGAGGGCTCGTGTCCGGTACATAATAGCCTCGCTGCCGCGGGCTTGGAGACATGGATCCGGTCGCCGGCGGCGATGCGGTCGCCAGCGGCGGCCCAAGCCCCTGGTCGCGGCCCGGACAACGCGGCTCTGGCCACCCATCCCCTCACGGAATCGCAAACACGCATGATCCTCGTCACCGGCGGCGCCGGCTTCATCGGTTCCAACTTCGTGATCGACTGGCTCGCCCGCTCCGACGAGCCGGTGGTGAATCTCGACAAGCTCACGTATGCCGGCAACGTCCGGAATCTCGACGGCCTCACGGGCGACCCGCGGCATCGCTTTGTCCGCGGCGACATCGCCGACCGGGAGCTCGTCGAGAAGCTGCTGGCCGAGCACAGGATTCGCGCGATCGTGCACTTCGCCGCCGAGAGCCACGTCGATCGCTCGATCCATGGTCCGGGCGAGTTCGTCGATACCAACATCGTGGGCACGTTTCGGCTCTTGGAAGCCGCCCGGGCCTACTGGACAGCCCTCCCCGAGGATGCCCGCGGGGCGTTTCGCTTCCTCCATGTCTCGACGGATGAGGTCTTTGGCACGCTCGGAGCCGATGATCCGCCTTTCGCAGAGACCAATCAGTACCTTCCCAACAGTCCCTATGCGGCCAGCAAGGCCGCCTCGGATCACCTCGTCCGCGGTCACCATCACACCTACGGCCTGCCGGTGCTCACGACGAACTGCTCCAACAACTACGGGCCCTGGCAGTTTCCCGAGAAGCTCATTCCGCTGATCATCGCCAACGCCCTCGCCGGCAAGCCACTGCCGATCTACGGCGACGGCCGGCAAATCCGCGACTGGCTCTATGTCGGTGATCACTGCTCGGCGATCCGCCGCGTGCTCGAGGCCGGCCGGCCGGGCGAGGTTTATTGCGTGGGCGGCTCGAGCGAGAAGCCGAACCTCGACGTCGTGCACACGCTCTGCGGCATCCTCGACACAGAGCGGCCGCGGGCCGACGGCACACCCTACGCATCGCTGATCACCTACGTGAAGGATCGGCCAGGACACGACCGCCGGTATGCGATCGACGCCCGGAAGATCTCGGCCGAACTCGGCTGGAAGCCCGCTGAGACCTTCGCCACGGGCATGCGACGGACCGTCCGCTGGTATCTCGACCATCAGGACTGGGTCGCCGACGTGACGAGCGGCGGCTACCGCGACTGGATTGCGAAGCACTACGCCTCCTGATGGCCACAGCCGCGATGGCCCGCGTCCGACGACCCGCTCCCGGCCCCAAGACCTGCCAATTCCCGGCTCTGCACGACAAAGCTGGAAGCCGCTCTTGGGCAGAAACTCCCGGAATGGCAGGATGAAGTGCTCGCGATCGTGGCCGCCCTTGTGGCCGAGTCCCCTTCCTGAATCAGGCTGGATCACCAACGGCATGCAGACACGCAAAGGCATCATTCTCGCCGGTGGCTCCGGCTCACGGCTCCATCCGGTCACGCTCGCCGTCTCAAAGCAGCTGATGCCGGTCTACGACAAGCCGATGATCTACTATCCGCTGAGCGTGCTCATGCTCGCGGGCATCCGTGAGATCCTCGTCATCTCGACGCCGCAGGACACGCCGCGGTTTCGCGAGCTGCTCGGTGACGGCTCAGGCTGGGGCATCGATCTCCGCTATGCCGTGCAGCCGAGTCCGGACGGCCTCGCGCAGGCGTTCATCATCGGGGCCGACTTTGTCGGTTCCGGCCCCTCGGCGCTCGTGCTCGGAGACAACATCTTTTACGGCCACGGTCTCGGCAGGCGACTCAGAACAGCGAGCGACCAGACAGCCGGAGCCACCGTGTTTGCCTATCCCGTTGCCGATCCGGAGCGGTATGGCGTGGTCGAGTTTGGAGCGGATGGCCGGGCGAAGTCGCTCGCGGAGAAGCCCAAGGAACCCAAGAGCCGGTACGCCGTGACCGGGCTCTACTTCTACGACGAGCAGGTGGTCGAGATTGCCAGGCACATGAAGCCAAGCCCGCGGGGCGAGCTGGAAATCACCGATGTCAATCGCGTGTATCTCGAACGCGGCCAACTCGACGTGCAGGTGATGGGCCGCGGCGACGCCTGGCTCGACACCGGCACCCACGACAGCCTGCTCGAAGCCGGGCAGTTCATCCAGTCGCTGGAAAAGCGGCAGGGGCTCAAAATCTGCTGCCCCGAGGAGATCGCCTGGCGAAACGGCTGGATCGACGAGCAACAGCTTGAACGGCTGGCCACGCCGCTCGCCAAGAGCGGCTACGGGAGTTACCTCCTCGAGCTTCAGCGTGAGGCAGCCGCATCATGAACGTGATCGAGACGGCCCTTCCTGGCGTGCTCATCATCGAGCCGAAGATCTACGAGGACGACCGCGGCCATTTCTTCGAGAGTTTCAATCACGCTGCCTTCGAGCGGGCGATCGGCGGACCTGTCGGCTTCGTGCAGGACAACCAGAGCTTCAGCAAGCCGCATGTGCTCCGCGGTCTGCATTATCAGATCGACCAGCCGCAGGGAAAACTCGTCCGCGCGGTTCGCGGTGCGATCTACGACGTGGCCGTCGACATCCGCCCCGACTCGCCGGCCCATGGCAGGTGGGTGGGCGTGGAGCTCTCGGCCGCCAATCGGCGGCAGCTCTGGATCCCCCCCGGCTTGGCGCACGGCTTTCTCGTGATGTCGGATGCCGCGGAGGTGCTCTACAAGGCCACCGATTACTACGCACCTGCCGCCGAGCGGTGCATCGTCTGGAACGATCCGACGCTGGCGATCGCCTGGCCGATGACGGCCGAGCCGATCGTGTCGGCGAAGGACCGGCAGGGCCTGCCGTTCAAGCCGCCGGTGGCCGAACGGCCATAAACGCAGCGAATCAGAGCTGGGTGGGGTTGGGGGCGTCGCCGTAGACCGCCTTGGGGTCGAAGGCCTTCTCGTGCTCGAGGAACTCCAAGGTCGTGCCCTTCGCTCGCTCGGCACCGACGGGCACCTTGCGATAAAAGCATGAGCGATAGCCCACGTGGCAGCTGGCACCGCCAGCGATCTCGACGCGGAGCCAGACGCAGTCCTGATCGTCGTCGATCCGCATTTCGGCAACCTTCTGGACAAGCCCGCTGGTGGCGCCCTTGTGCCAGAGCTGCTGCCGGCTGCGGCTCCAGTAGTGGGCCTCGCCCGTCTCGATCGTCCGGGCAAGCGCCTCGCGGTTCTTGACCGCCACCATCAGCACCTCGCCAGAGTGAAAGTCGGTGGTCACGCAAGGAAGAAGCCCGGCCGAGTCGAACTTGGGAGCGAGGTCGTGGCCCTCCTCCACCTGCTCGACGGTGACCCGCTGACCGAATACGTTGGCCGACTCGCTCGACACGGCGCTGCTCCTCGAAGCTGGATCAGATCAGAGAATCGGACAAGGGAATCGAACGGCCTGCTACTATACCCACTGGTCTTCCCCTGCTTCGGCCGGATGTCCGGACCACGGCATTGGGGGGTTTTTTGGAGCCCACTCCCATGACCTTTGCTCACTGGCGACCCCGGCTCGTTCCTGCGGCGGGCATTCTCCTCGCCATCGTGCCGGCGCTGGCCACCGTGCCGGCGCTGGCCACCGACTGGCCCACCTTTCGTGGCGTTGACCGCACCGCGATCGCCCCCGACACCGATCTGCTGGAATCGTGGCCCGCGGAGGGCCCGCCGCTGCTCTGGGAATCGAAGGGGGCCGGTCGCGGCTACGCGAGCCTCGCGATCGTGGGCGACCGCTGCTACACGCTGGGCGACGGGCTCTCGACCGCCGACGACAAGGATGAATATCTCACCTGCTTCGACCGGACGACGGGCCGGCAGCTCTGGAAGACGAAGACGGGGCGACCGTGGACCGAAGGCCAGGAATCGTGGCAGAGTTCGCGGAGCACCCCCACGGTGGACGGCGACATGGTCTACGTGGTCACGCCCTCCGGCCAGCTCGTGGCCTGCACTTCGGCGGATGGCACGGAGGTCTTCCGCGTCGATTTGAAGGAACGTTTCGGTGGCACCAAGGGGGATAGCTGGGGCTACAGCGAGTCGGTGCTCGTCGATGGTGATCGGGTGGTCTGCACGCCGGGCGGCACCGAGGCGGCGATGGTGGCTCTCGACAAGAAAACCGGCGCGACCATCTGGACCTGCCCGGTGCCCGATCTTCGCGGCGCCGGCCACTCGTCGATCGTTGTCTCCGAGATCCAGGGGCGTCGCATCTACGTGCAGACGACGGCCAGCGGGCCGATCGGGGTCGATGCGAAGACGGGCACGCTCCTCTGGAGCTATCCGATCGACAAGACGGTGGCGGTGATCCCCACGCCAATCATCAAGGGAGATCTCGTATTCTTCTCCGCCGGCTACAAGCGGGGCGGCGCCCTGCTTCGGCAGGTACCCTCCGGCGCTGCGGTCACCGTGGAGCAGATCTATGGACTCAACACCGATCTCGCCAACAAGCACGGTGGAATCGTGCTCGTGGGCGACCACCTCTACGGCGACTCCGACGACAAGGGGATTCCCTTCTGTGCCGACCTGATGACGGGCACCATCGCCTGGAAGCAGCGGGGCAGCGGCCGCAACTCCGCGACCGTGATGGCCGCCGATGGCCACCTCTACATCCGCTATGCAGACGGCACCGTGTCGCTCGTGAAGGCCGATCCGGCCGCCTATCAGGAAGTGAGCAGCTTCAAGGCGCCCGGCAGCGGTGAGCGGCCGAGCTGGGCCCACATGGTGATCCTCGACGGCCGGCTCTATCTCCGCGAGGGCGACGCCATTCTCTGCTACGACGTGCAGGCCAGATGAGCGGTGCCGACACGGCCCGTTGGCGACCGTGCCGGCACGCTCCTGAATCCATCATCGTCGTCGGAGCGACGGTCAGTCGGTGCAGTCGGCAACGCTGCGGTAGACCAGACCGCCCACGATGCCTCCCACGATCGGCGCCACCCAGAAGAGCCAGAGCTGCTGGATCGCCCAGCCACCGACGAACACGGCCGTGGCGGTGCTCCGCGCCGGGTTCACGGAGGTGTTGGTCACGGGGATGCTCACCAGATGGATGAGGGTGAGGCACAGACCGATCGCGATCGGGGCGATCACGCTGCCCGACTTCTTGTCGGTCACGCCGTGGATCACGAATAGAAACACGGCCGTCAGCACCGCCTCGATGATGAAGCAGCTCTGCCAGGTGTAGCCGCCGCCGCCGAGGCCCGCGGTCGGTGAGTGATCGCCGTAGCCGTTGGAAGCGAAGCCGCTGGCCACCGCGTCGAAGCCCGGCAGGCCGTTCGCCACGAGGAAGAGAATGCCTGCGCCGGCGATGCCACCCACGACCTGGGCGATCCAGTAGGGGATAAGATCCTTCGCGGGCACCCGGCCGCTGGCCACGAGTCCGGCGGTCACGGCCGGATTGAGGTGGCAGCCGGAAATGTGGCCGATGGCCGCCGCCATCGTGAGCACGGTGAGGCCGAAGGCCAGCGACACTCCGACGAACCCGATGCCCAGGTCCGGATACGCCGCGGCCAGCACGGCGCTGCCGCATCCGCCCAGCACGAGCCAGAAGGTGCCGATCCCCTCGGCCAGAAGTTTGCCAATCATTGCGTGACTCTCCAGAAGGTGTGGTCAGGAACGGCCGCAGAAGCACGGACGCGGTCCACGATTCCGCCACACGCTATGGCTCCGCAGCGGCGATGGTCAATTGCAGTTGCCGCCAAAACGGCAATCAGGCCACGCATCCCTCCAGGGGGCTCAGCCCACGCGACCTTCGCCAATGAGCTGGACAAGCCGGGGCCCGAAGATCACGAGCCCCACGATGATCGCCGCGCCGACGGCCACCAGCACCGCGGCGCTGGCCGTGTCGAGGGCGTCACGGATCCGAGGGTCGGGTCCGGTGTCGACCTTCCGGGCGAGCGATTCGATCGAGGTGTTGAAGACCTCGGCCGCAATCACCGCACCGATGGCCAGCGTCACCAGGCACCATTCCACCGGGCTGATCCGAAACCAAAACCCGCACGCCACGGCCACGGCCGCCACGGGGAGATGGGCGGCAAAGCTCCACTCGGTCGTGACCGCATGAAACAGACCCCGAAACGCGTCGCCAAACTTGCGAAGCCACGATCTCGCTGGGGCAGGAGTTCTGTTCGGAATCTCGACCGCGGTGTTCTCCGGTGACGACACGGTCAGCCGACCTTCACGTACGGGTCGCCCTTCTTCCAGTTGCACGGGCAGAGCTCGTCGCTCTGCAGGGCGTCGAGCACGCGTATCACCTCGGCGACGTTGCGGCCCACGCGGCCCTGGTTGACATCAACCCACTGGATCACGCCATTCGGATCGACGATGAACGTGGCCCGGAGGCAGTAGCCCTCGGTCTTCTCCAGAATGCCAAGCTCGGGCGCAAGCTTCTGGGCGGCGATCAGCGGATAGCCGAGGTTGGTGAGGTCGGGGTGCGCCCGCCGCCAGGCGAGGTGCGACCATTCGTTATCGGTGCTGCCACCGACAACGCTCGTGTCACGGTCGGCAAATGCCTTGAGTTGCTTGTGGAACTCTGCCAACTCGGTTGGGCAGACGAAGGTGAAGTCCTTCGGGTAGAAAAAGTAGACGACCCACTTGCCGGCATAGTCGGCGTTGGTGAGCAGTTTGATGTCGTCCTTGCCGGTACCAACACAGGCCTGACAGGAAAACTGGGGGAATGAATCGCCAACGGTGAGCATGACTTTTCAGTCTCCTCTTGGGCCATGACTTGGGCCATGACAGATCTGGGGCCACGACAAGAACCACTTCACCGAGCCTTCGCCGGTGGACCGGCAGGGTGC
>JBPCTA010000331.1:0-3000 GCA_051006595.1 Pirellulales bacterium | reverse complement strand
ACCCCGGCCAGCCGCTCGAGGCGATCCGAAAGAGTCGCGTCACGGCTCGGCGGTGAAGGGGCGGCGTCCATGCCCGCAGTCTACCGACCGAGCCAATGCCCAGGAGCCGGTCGGCTTGTACCGGAACGGCACGAACTCAGCGAGGGGCTGCCCGTGCCCCGGAGCCGGCGTATGACGACGAGCGCAGCCAGGATGGCGAAGCGATGGCGGCATCCGAGTGAGTGAAGCCCAGGATGGGCGCAACGAACGTCCGGCGACGGGGTATGGGTAGCCCCGAGCCCCCCGAACGTCCGGCGACGGGGCATGGGTAGTCCCGAGCCACGCGGCAGGACTGCCCGCGGCCTTACGGCCGGTCGGCTGGCACGGGCATGAACTCAGCGAGGGGCTACCCGCCGTTGCGCTGAAACTCCTTGTAGGCCTCGACGGCCATGCGGTCGCACTCTTCGTTCTCCGCGTGGCCCGAGTGGCCCGCCACGTGGGAGAATCGGATTGTGTGCGAAGCTGCGAGGCGGTCGAGTTCCCGCCACAGGTCCTCGTTCTTCACCGGCACGAGCTTGTTCTTTTCTTTTCGCTTCCAGCCCTGCTGCTTCCACCGCGGCAGCCACTCCGACAGCCCCGTGCCGACGTAAACGCTGTCGGTCACGAGTTCCACCACCGTCGGCCGCTTGAGCTGCCGGAGGCCCTGCACCACGGCCGTGAGTTCCATGCGGTTGTTCGTCGTGACCGGCTCGACCCCCGAGTCCTTCGACTCGCGGCCGCTGCCCGGATGCCGGAGGATGAAGGCCCAGCCCCCCGGGCCTGGGTTGCCGCTGCAGGCCCCGTCGGTGAACAGCACCACTTCCGCCTCGTCTCGTGCTTTCGTCATTCCAGGGTCATCCTCCTTGATGTGCCAGCGCGTCCACCGTCGGAGCCCCCTCGTGATCGGGTGCTTCCAGGCGCAGCGGCAGGCGGACGGTGAATCGGCTGCCACGCCCCAGTTGACTCTCCACCGACACGTCGCCACCGAGCAGCCTGCAGAGTTCGCGCACGATCGACAGCCCCAGCCCTGTTCCGGAAAACTCGCGAGTCATCGCGTCGTCACCCTGAAACACATGCCCCTGCCGGAACTTCTCGAAGATCGTCTGCCGCTCGTCCTCCGCGATGCCGACGCCGGTGTCGATCACCTCGAGCAGGAAACCGGCTGCCGGCTCCTCGCCGGCGGCGTCGAGTCTGGCAACCACGTCAACGCGGCCCCCCTCGGGCGTGAACTTCACGGCGTTGGAGAGCAAGTTGGCAAGAATCTGCTGCACCTTCGCCTGATCCTGCTCGACTGCTTCGAGCCCCGGACCGACCTCGTGCGGCAGGTCGATCCGCTTCCGCTCCGCCAGGGGCCGCACCATGTCGCACTGGGCGCTGACAACCGACTCGAGGTTGAACGTGGTCGGCCGCACCTCCATCTTGCCGGCCTCGATCTTGGCGAGATCGAGGATGTCGTTGATCATCTCGAGCAGCATCCGGCCCGACGTGCGGATGTTATCGACATACCGCTTTTGTTTGCCGTCGAGCGATTCGATCGAGCCGAGCACTTCGGAGAAGCCGATGATGCTGTTGAGCGGTGTTCGCAGCTCGTGGCTCATCGTGGCCAGGAAATCCCCCTTGAGCCGATTCATCTCGTAGAGGTTGAGATTGGCCTGCGCGAGTTCGTCGACTTTTTCATCGAGCGTGCCATTGGTCTTGCGAAGCTCCTCCTGCGTGTCGATCAGCCCGCGGAGCATGCGGTTGAAGGCGAGCCCGAGTTCCTCGAACTCGTCGGCGGTGTGGATGTCGGCACGGGCATCCAGGTTGCCGCGGCGAACCTCGTCGCTCACGTCACGGAGGTGCTCGAGCGGCTTCACGATGACATACCGCACGATCGCGTAGGCCACGAGCATCGCCAGGAATACGGTGATGATCGCCGTGGCCAGGAGAATCGCCCGGTTCCAGTTGATCGATTTCCGCGTCGCTGCGTCGGGCATCACCACCTTCACGACGGCCATCAGCTCCCCCTCGGCGAGCCGGGGCGTGTCTCCTTCTGCCGCGGCGCCCGCGGCAGACCCTCGATATTCATGGCAGACGAGGCAACTCTTGCGGGCGCGAACTGGCTGATAGTAGTGGTATTCCGAAGCGTCCTCCGTGCGAAACTCCCGATATTCGGGCTGCGGGTCGCCGGAGGCCGTCACCAGCGGCGGCCGATCGCGGAAGTAGTCGAGCACCGCCGAGTCGAGCCGCTTGTAGCCCGAACGCTCGTCGGGGGTGGCGTCGGGGTCGAGCAGCCGCCAGCTGTAAGGCTGGCTCTGGAGCGTGCGGCCGAGGGTCTCGATCAGGCTCGTGTACTGCTGCTCCTTCTCGAGCGTCTTCCAGTGATACTGGAGCATGATGGCATCGACGAGATGGCGGCCCGTGCTCCGGGTCGTGGCATACACGAGCTGCTCGGTGCGGCTGCCATACCACCAGAAGCTGCCGGCGATCAGCACGAACAGGCAGAGCCCGAACAGGAAGCGGCATTTCCGCTCCAGGCTGGTTTCGCCGAGGATGTCGGTGATCGTGCGGTAGGCCATGGCGTCGACTGAAAGCCTACAGCATTTCGACGGGATCGACGTCGACGATCCAGGCGACGTTGTCGGGTGTGCGGAGGCCCGCGGTGGCACGGGCCACCAGTTCGCGAAGCCCGATGGCGTCGGGTCCGTGGATCTGGAGATGCCAGCGGAAGCGGTCGCGGAGCCGCGCGATCGGTGCCGGCGCGGGCCCGAGCACCCGGATCACCGGCAACACCTTGGCCTCCTGCCGCAGTCGCTCAGCGACATGGCCGGCCCAATCGGCCGCGGCCCGCTCGTCCACGCTGCGGATGACGATGCGCACGATGTGCCCGTACGGCGGATAGAGGAGGGCCTCGCGCACCGGTAGTTCACTGCGGACGAAGGCCTCGTAGTCGTGCATCGCGGCCGCCCGGATCGCGGGATGGTCGGGCGTGCTCGTCTGCAC
>JBPCTA010000330.1:0-8488 GCA_051006595.1 Pirellulales bacterium | reverse complement strand
GTGTCGAACGCCTCGGAGTATTCCTCGAAGGCATCATTCTCAAAGTCGGAGTCTTCGCCGTCGTCGTCCAGAGCCTCATCCGCGTCGGCATCGATCACAATCGGTGCCGCATGGGGCTGGATTCTCAGTTTTCGGGGAGTCGGGTCGGGGGGCAGGGGAGCAGAGCCGGTTCGCTCGGCCCACTGATCCATCGTGATCAACACCTCGCGAGCCTGCGAGCCCGCGTATTGGCCCACGACCCCATCCTCGGCCATGAAGTCGATCAGCCTGGCTCCGCGGCCATACCCCACCCCCAAGGCCCGCTGCAGGAGCGACACGCTGCCGCGGCCCTCGCGGATCACCACCTCGACTGCGGCCTCGTAGAGTTCGTCCTTGTCCTTGGGGCTCGCGCCACCCTTGGCGGCATCGCCCGACGGGGCGGGCTGGAGGTTGACGAGCTCCGCGGCATATTGCGGCTCGCTCGTGCCGATCGCCGCCATCACGCGGCCGATCTCCTCGTCGCGGAGATACGTGCCCTGACCGCGGAGGATCTGGCTCGTGCCCGGCGACAGGAAGAGCATGTCGCCGTTGCCCAGCAGTCGCTCCGCTCCCATCTCGTCGAGCACCACGCGACTGTCGGTGCGGCTGGCCACCTGGAAGGCGATCCGCGCTGGCAGGTTGCTCTTGATGAGGCCGGTGATCACGTCCACGGTCGGCTTCTGGGTGGCCAGAATGAGATGGATACCGACCGCGCGACTCTTTTGCGCGAGACGGATGATGTGGGCTTCGATCTCCTTGCCGGCGGTCATCATCATGTCGGCGATCTCGTCGGCGATCATCACGATGAAGGGCATCGTAGTCGGGATCGCGGCGGCCTCTTCCTCGCTCTCCGGCCTCATCCTCTTGAGCAACTCGTCGCGACCCAGCGCGTTGTACTGCGTGAGGTGACGAACCCCGACCTTCGCGAGCAGGGCATATCGCTGCTCCATCTTCTCGACCGCCCAGGCGAGGATCGCCTCGGCCTTCTTCATGTCGGTGACCACCGGATGCATGAGGTGAGGCAGCGACTTGTAGGGCGTGAGCTCGACCATCTTGGGGTCGATCATCAGCATCCGAACCTCGTCGGGCCGCCGCGTCATCAGCATTGAGACGATGATCGAGTTCAAGCAGACCGACTTGCCCGTGCCGGTGCGGCCGGCGATCAGGAGGTGGGGCATGCTCGCCATGTCGACGACCATCGGGTTGCCGGCCACGTCCTTCCCGAGGTAGATCGGGATCTTCATGGTGCGGCTCTTGGCCTGCGTCTCCTCGATCACCTCGCGGAGGCGGACCATCTGCCGGGTCGTGTTGGGCACCTCGATGCCGACCGAGTTTTTGCCGGGAATGGGGGCCACGATGCGAACGCTCGGCACCCGGAGAGCGATCGCGAGGTCATCGGCGAGATTCGTGATCTTCGCGAGCCGCAGGCCCGCCTCCAGTTCGATCTCATACTGCGAGATCACCGGGCCGGTCTCGACCTCGACAACCTTCACCTTAAAGCCAAACTCGGCGAAGGTCTTCTCCAGCACCTTGGCTCGGTCGCGGACTTCCTGTTCCTGCTGGTCGAGTTCCAGATATTCGGTGGGCAGCAGCAGGTCGAGGCTTGGAAGCTCATAATCGGCTGCGGGATCAGGCGAGAGTTCGAGGGTTGCCGGGGTCTTGCGGCGGCTGGAGAGCGAACGGATCGGCACGAGCGGCTGCGCGGGTGCATCGGCCTCGTCGTCAGCCGCGTCGCCTTCACCTGCTGGCTCATCGTGAACCGGAAGGACATCATCCGTGTCGTCTCCCGCCGTCACCGGCAGTTCCCGACGCTTCACGCGAATCGCGGGCTCGTCATCGTCATCCGCGATCGACTCTTGGTCGTCACGTCCGGCAAGCCTTGACCGCAGTCCCGGGAACCGATTTGCCGGATCCGTTGACGACCCATCGGTATCGACACTCCCAACTTCGGCGGTCCGGACCCGCGGCAGGCGGGCTGCCATCGCTCCGCACGCAGCCACACAGGCAGAGGCAGCGGACGCCAAGCCGCGAGCCACCGAGAACAGCAGGGCGTCGCAGGCGAGAAACAGACCGCCCAGCGCGATCGCCGTGACCACGATCGCCGCTCCGGTTTTGGCAAGATACGACTCAGCCATCAGTCGCCCCATGCCGCCAATCCGGCCTCCGGGCCCCCAGAGCGGCCGGTCGATCCAGTCCGGAAGGAAGAGGGCCAAGAGCGTGCAGACGGCCGCGATCGCGATGATCGCGCCGGCAGTTCGGAGCGGAAGATCCCGGAGGACTCGGCGGCGTAGCATCGCAATATCGACCGCCATGACAAAGGCGACCACCACCCACGCCCCCAGTCCAAAGGCCTCGAGCAGCCTGCCGGCCACTGCCGAGCCCAGCAGGCCGCAGGCATTCGCCGACCGTGCGTGCGGCGGAAACACGCGCGCCGCTGGCGGATCGCCGGCATCGAAGGTTGCAAGAGCCGCGACGAGAAACACGCAGGCTGCCACGAGCAGCAGAGCCGCAAGATCGCGCACCCGGTTGCGCGGCGCCGTGTCCACGGGCAGCGTCGCCGCCTCCGACACAGGTCGGGCTACCGCACGTGACTGCGGGGCAAAGCGGTGGGAGATGCTGCGGTCGGCGAAGGCCATGCGACGATCCTTGTCGGGAAGTGGTCCTGAGCAACTCTACAGGCCGGTTTGCCGCGGGGCGTCGGGCCGAGGGACTCAGAAGCCGGCAGCCTGTTCCGGTCGTGACGCCGATGGCGCCTGCGAAGTCCTTGCAGTCCCGTCGGCGATGGCCTCGCTGGAGCGGCCCACAGACAACCCGCAAAGTGCCAGGTGGCCGCGGACCGATGAAGATCCCCTTGGTTTCTCCATGAACGGCCATCTTGAAGGCCCGGCGCTCTGGCTGGGCGTTGCAGCGGGCTTCGCGGCGGCGTTCATGAGCGCCGTCTCGTATCTGATCTCGCGGCACCACGGCAGCAGGGGCGGGAGCAGCCTGCGATTGCTTGTCGTGGCCCATGCGCTGATGGGCCTGGCCTGTCTGCCCGTCGTGGCGATGCTCTGGCCAGCCACCTTGCCGACCACGGGCCGCTGGATCGCGCCGCTCGTCGGCTCGGCTTTCTCATATCTTCTTGGCCAGGCATTCGTGTTCGCGGCGCTCGCCCGTGCCGACGCGTCGCGGGTAGCGCCTCTTCTCGGCCTCAAGATCGCGATGCTTGCTGGCATCGTGTCGTGCCTGCTGGGCGAACCGCTCGACCTTCGGCAGTGGCTGGCCGTGGGACTGAGCGTTGTCGCGGCGGCCATGCTCCAGCGCCGCGGCGGGATGCCGTCCACGGCATTGGCTCTCACGTTCGCTGCTTGCTGCACGTTTGCCATCTCCGACCTATGCATCGTTGGCCTCATCAACGGACTCCAGCAGGCTGCTGCCGACGCGAGCATTCCCTTGAGCCGAGTGCAGGCGGGCGTGCTCGCGATGACGGTCACATACGTGCTCTGTGGCTGCCTCGCCGCTCCCATACTCATGACGAAACAGGGCTGGCCCCAGTCATCCAACGATTGGACTGCCGCCGGCTGCTATGCCGTCACATGGCTCATCGGCATGGCCGCCCTCTACACCTGCTTCGGACTCATCGGAGCAGTGTTCGGCAACATTCTGCAGTCAACGCGGGGTGTGATGGCCATCGTGATGGGCGCGACATTGGCCCATCTCGGTTGGCATGGGATCGAAACGCACGTCGACCGGCAGACACTTCTGCTGCGAATCGTGGCTGCCTCCCTGATGACGGCTGCGATCGCCCTCTATGTGATCGACGTCGCTTGAGCGGCATTCGGGCCGCTACACTTGGGGTATGGGCCGAGAATGTCACGCACGATTTGGACGATCGTTCGGCGGCACCCTAATTGTCGTCGGCTTGCTCGCGGTCGTCGCGAGCGCGGCTGCTGCCGCCGACGATGCCCAGACCCTTTTCGCGACACACTGCGGAGCCTGCCACGGGAGCGGCGCGGAGGAGGGGGGGCTCGCGATCGATGTCCTGCTCGAGACTCGCGCAGAGACGAACGCCGCCCAGTCCGCAAGCGGTCGCGGCCCGTGGCTTGCGGTCTGGCACAACCTGCGTGCCGAGACGATGCCGCCTGCGGATGAACCACGGCCCTCGCCCGCAGACCGGCAGGCGATGCTGGATTTCGTGGAGCAGAGCGTGCTCGGAATCGACCGTGAGGATCCCGACCCTGGGCGAATCGTGCTGCGACGGCTCAATCGGTTCGAATATGCCTCCACGGTTCGGGACCTCACAGACCTCGAGATCGACGTGGCCGCCGAGCTTCCGCCGGACGATACCGGCTACGGGTTCGACACGATCGGCGAGGTGCTCTCGATGTCGCCGCTCCTGGTCGAGAAATACATGGCAGCCGCGGCCCAGATTGGTGACGCGGCGATCAAAGACCGTCGTTTCGTGGCCGACGATCCGCCTCCGCCAGACGCCGATGGCCGCGCGGGCTGGCTGCGTCAGGCGGTCGAACGGCTCGCCGAGCGGGCCTTTCGGCGGCCGGTGGATCGTGACACGCTCGACAGACTCCTCGATGTCGCGCGATCGGCGATGGATGCGGCCGAAGGGAAGCCCGAAAACGGCATGGCGGCAGCCCTCACCGCCGTCCTCGCGTCGCCGCGATTTCTGTTCCGGATTGAGTCTTCTCCCGCCGAAATCACTTCTTTGCCGGCAGATACCAGGGCAACGGCAGTCCCGATCGACGACTACGCGCTCGCGTCGCGTCTCTCCTACTTTCTCTGGAGCTCGATGCCCGATGCCGAGCTCTTCGATCTGGCGCGGGCCGGCCGGCTCCATGCCGAACTCCCTGGGCAGATCGACCGCATGATTGCCGACCGCCGCAGCGACCGCTTTATCGACAGCTTCGTCGGTCAGTGGCTGCAGACTCGGGACGTGGAAAGTCTTGCCTTCGACGTCCGCACGGTGCTGGGCACACGCCATCGCTTTGCGGGCGAACGCATCTTCAGCAGTCGGGTGCGTGAGGCGATGCGTCGGGAAACAGAGATGCTCTTCGGCCATCTCCTCCGCGAAAACCTGCCCGCGACGGATCTGCTGGTGGGCCGCGAGACGTTTCTCAACGGACCGCTCGCCCGGTTTTATGGGGTCCCCAACGTCGAGGGACCTGAGATGCGGCTGGTTGCGCTTCCCGACGACAGCCACCGCGGCGGCCTCCTCACCCACGGCAGCCTGCTCGTCGTCACTTCCAACCCCACCCGAACGTCGCCGGTGAAGCGGGGGCTCTTTATCCTCACGAATCTTCTGGGCACACCCCCGCCGCCGCCGCCGCCCGATGTGCCCCCGCTGGAGAATGCCGCGCGGGATGCCGCCGCTGAGCCCACGATGCGAGAGCTCATGGAGCTCCATCGCCGCGACCCGCTGTGCGCGTCGTGCCACGCCCGGATGGATCCGCTCGGCCTGGCGCTCGAGCACTACAACGCGGTCGGCCAGTGGCGGGGCAATCAGGCGAAGGAGATCGACACGAGCGGCCGGCTGATCACCGGGGAGCCCTTTGCCAACGTGCAGGAACTGGCCGAGGTCATCGCCGGGCCCCGGCGACGGGATTTTCTCCGCTGCCTGACCGAAAAACTCCTCACGTATGCCCTCGGCCGGGGCGTCGAGGCCTTCGATGCTCCGGCGGTCGATACAATCGTGGAAGACGTCGAACGACATGGCGGCGGCTTGGCGACGCTCGTCAAAGGCGTGTGTCGCAGTGTGCCCTTTCGCATGCGACGGTCCGATGCGGCGGCCACGGCTGATGAAGGGTCGCCTCCAGTCGATGTGAGGCACGACGACGCGCAGAGTCCTGAAAGAGAAGGAACCTCCCCGTGAGCCATATGTTTCGGCAACGCCCGCTGGCAGGAGCCGGCGTCTCCCGGCGGGCCTTTCTGTCCACCACGGCGCTTCGCGGACTCGGCGTGTCGATCGCGTTGCCGGCGCTGGAGTCGTTCGGCTCGCCGGTGAGTGTCGGGGCCGGAGGCCGCCCAACCCGCATGGCGTTTGTCTATGTGCCCAATGGCGTCAATGTCGAGCGGTGGCAGCCACAGGGAACGGGCCGCGACTACACGCTTGGCCAAACGCTCGAGCCTCTTGCGGGATTTCGAGACCAGTTTCAGCTCATCAGCGGCCTCGCGCACCGCAACGGCACAGCAGGCCCCGATGGGGCCGGTGATCATGCCCGCGCCACGGCCACGATCCTCACCGGCGCCCGGCCGCGGAAGACGTCCGGCGCCGAAATCCGTGTCGGCATTTCCGTGGATCAGGTCGCGGCACACGCGATTGGCCGCGAAACCCGCTTTCCCTCGCTCGAGCTCTCCTGCGACGCGGCCCGCCAGAGCGGCGGCTGCGACTCTGGCTATTCGTGCGCGTATTCGTTCAACATGTCATGGCGAAGCGAGAGCCAGCCGGCCACCCCCGAGGCCAACCCGAGGCTGGTGTTCGAGCGGCTCTTCGGCGCCGGGCAGGGAGCCGACCGAGGCCGAAGCCTCGCGGCCCGCCGGGCCGCACGGCAGTCGATTCTCGACTTCGTCACCGAGGAGGCTCGCGACATCCATCGCCACCTCAACCCCGCTGACCGCCGCAAACTCGATGAATACACGACGGGGATTCGCGAGATCGAGCGTCAGTTGCAGAAGTTCGACGACGTGCCGCTGGCAAGCGTGCCCGATCTGGATCTGCCCGAAGCGCCGCCGCCGTCGTATGGCGACCACATGAGGCTGATGGCCGACATGCTCGTGCTCGCCTTCCAGACCGATTCGACGCGGATCGCCACCTTGATGTTGGCCCACGACGGCAGCAACCGCACATTTCCGGAGATCGGCGTGGGCGACGGGCATCACTCGATCTCACATCATCAGGACGATCCGCAGAAGCTCGAGAAGATCGCCCTCATCGACCGCTTTTACGCCGAGCAGTTCGCCTACCTGCTGGGCCGGCTCCGCAGCGCGAAAGAGCCCGACGGCCAGTCGCTCCTCGACCATTCGATGATCGTCTACGCCAGCGGTCTCTCCGACGGCAACCGGCATCGGCACGACGATCTGCCGGTCATCCTCGCAGGCCGCGCCGACGGCCGGCTCGCATCGGGGCGGCATGTCAGCCTGGAAGGCGAGCAGCCGATGAGCAATCTGTTCGTGACGATGCTGAATCTGATGGGCGTCGAGCAGCGGCAGTTTGGTGACTCGACCGCTCCGCTGGACGCGGTCCTCAGCTGACCGCGTATCGGATCGCCAGCGCCGGGTTCACTCCTCGTCGGCTGCGGGCTCTTTTTCGGCGGTGGCCGCAGATCCCGCCGACGACCGCTTGACTTCGAGGTACATCGGCAGGTGCCGATAGTAGTTCTGGAGCGTCAGGAGCGAGACGACGGTCGCATACATTCGCCCACCCTGGGCACCAAAATCCGTCCCCTGTGGATTCCAGCTGCCAACCGCGTCGCCACCGGTTTGCTGGAATCGCAGGAGGTGTTCGCGCACATGATGGTTCCAGAGGTCGAAGTCGTCACCGGAGAGGTGGTGCAAGACCTGCGTGGTGAAGAAATACTGCGAAAGGGAGCCGATCGCGTCGGCATCCTCCGGAGGAATGCTGTTCATCAAAAAGGTCGCTCCGGCCAGCAGATCCGGCTCATCCTCTTCCCACCCCAGGCTCATGCGTGCGAGCAGGCCAGCCGCGGTGGCAGCGGCCGAAAGCGGCTGGCCATTGATGAGCCGATATCGCGATGCAGGCGCATCAGCAGGCCCAGCGGCACACGATTCGACAAAGCCCCTGGCCTTGGTGAGCGTCTTCGCCGGCGCGGTCAGCCCGACGAGTTGGCCGCTTCGCAGCGCCATCACGACCCATCCCGTGGTCATCAGATCACTGGGCAGGCCCGGGGCCACGCCCCAACCACCAGCGGCATCCTGCGCCGCGGCAAGATACTTGATTCCCAGCTTGGCGTGGACCTTCACGCGATCGTCCCGCGACAGACCGTAGGCCTCGCAGAAGGCCATCGTCGCCAGGCAATGCCCAGGGATTCCGCCGCCGAAAAAGCCATCGTCTCTCGTCTTGGCCCGAAGCTGGTTCGAGCCCAGATAGACGAGCCCCTTTTCCACAATCGGCTGGTAGGTCGCCAGCTCGACCGGCACCGCCGGCGCTTTGAGATGGGTGATCCCCTCCCCGAGAAACGGAAGCAGCCCGAAGGCGGTGGCGGCAATCGGATTGCTCTCGGGCTCCGGTTCCGGCTGCTGGTTGGCCACGGACGGATCGGTCCCGGTGCCGGCGGATCCGCGGAGCGTCCAACTTCCATCCGGCTGCTGGTTGCGGGCGAGCCACGCCAGTCCGCGCAGGATGGCCTCTTCGCATTCGGCCGTTCCGCCGTATCGATCGGAGAGCGCCCGCTTGCTTTCGGCCGTGAGCCGGCCTCCGATCGAGCCCGGTCGCATCATTCGCATGACCTCGGGGCTGGCC
>JBPCTA010000329.1:0-2589 GCA_051006595.1 Pirellulales bacterium | reverse complement strand
ATTTCCGAGGTGCGGCAGCGGCAGGGCGTGACGCTTCGCAATGTGGCACGTCGGCTCGGGATGTCGCTGCCAGTGGTGCGGCGGCAGGAGCAACCCGATTGTGACCTGCGGCTCTCGGACCTCCAGCGGTGGCAGGAGGTTTTGGAAGTGCCGATCGCGGAACTGCTCGTCGAGAGCGATGGCCAGCTTTCGGGCCCCGTGCTGGAGCGATCGCGCATGGTGAAGCTCATGAAGACCGTTGCTGCCATCCGTGAGCGAACCGAGGGCGAACCGGTCGGCCGCATGGTGACGATGCTCGTCGAACAGATCCTCGAGATCATGCCGGAGTTGGCGGATGTCACACCGTGGCATACCGTCGGCCAGCGGCGGACCCTCGACGACGTTGGCCGAACAGGCCGCATGGTCGTGTCGGAAGAAGTGTTTCGCCGCTCACCCGGGGCCTGAGTTGCGGCGCGGGTTCCGTCTTGTGAGCCCAGCCGTAGGCGTCTAGGATCGTGGTCTTCGCGGGGGCGGCCCCGCAGGCCAGCGACGCTTCCTGGAGTCAGCCGTGTTTTCGTTCGTCGGTGTGTTGGGCATCACGCTCGTGTTGTTTTTTGTGGTCGCGGTCACGGGCCGGCTGATTCTCGGCCGTTGATTTCTCGGTTGCGGAGGTGTCGGCCGTTGATCGGCCACCGACCGCCGACGGCTGGGCCACGCCCACGGCCAGCGCCGCCACGAAGCCGCCGAGCACCCCCACGAGCGTGATCCAGGCGATCACGGCGAGGTGCACGTAGTCGCGGAGCCAGACCCGCTCGGGTGGCTCGACGCTCTTGGGCACCTTGCGTTGCACGGGTCCGTCGCGGCCCGACTGCCGTTGCATGTCGGCGCGGAAGGCATCCCAATCGGCCTGGGCATCGGGGCCGGCGACCTCGGCAAGCCACTGGTCACGCCAGACGAGCAGCGCGGCCGGCGGGCCGCAGACCGCCGCGAACCAGGTGACGACGACCGCCAAGGTGAGCGGCGTGAGCCACCGTCGTGCCATGTCGGTCTTCATGTTCGCTGTCGCCCGCATGTTGCGCCGGCATCCCCGGCAGCCCAGATTTCCCAGGGCTCATTCAGTCTGGCACCGTTTGCAGCCGCCTGCTACCGTTCCGCCACTTTCGCGGAAGAGCCCCGCGGGGAATCTCATTTTGGTCTTCCGATTTCGTTCTTCAGGGTCATGAGGCGGGCGGCGGCGGGCCGCGGTTGGAGTCGATCGGCAGAGGAGTTGCACACGTGAAGCGTTCCTGGTTTCGACATGGCCGTCATCGCCGTCATGGCCGTCATGGCCGTGAGGTTCTCGCGATCGCGATGCTCGTCGCGGTCGCCGCGCAGTCACGGCCGGCGGCGGCTCAGAGCGGCTGGCTGCCGACGACCTGGTTTTCACCGACCACGACGGTCGATTCGCAGGCGATGTTTCCGTTGGCGGAGAAAGACGGTCCCTGGCTCGTGCTGGCCGCCACGTTTCGCGGCGAGGGCGCCCGCGACGATGCCCGCAAGCTGGTTCAGGAGCTCCGCAGCAGCCAGCGGCTGGAGGCCTATACCCACGAGAAGGCATTCGACTTCACCGGTGAGCAACAAGGCAGGGGGCTCAATCCGGACGGCACCCCGAAGCGGATGCGATATGCCAACGAGGGACAGGTCGTGGAGGTGGCGGTGCTCGTCGGCGATTTCGCCTCATTCGAATACCCGCGTGGCCAGAAGATGCTGCAGAAGGTGAAGCAGCTCCGGCCACGGTCGCTCGAGGGTGCGGCCGCCAACCGCCTCGAAAGCGACTTTCTGCAGGCCAATCGACAGCTCGGGGGCGGACCGGGCACGAAGCCGCCTCTCCATGCGGCCCTGCTGATTCCCAATCCCTTGCTTCCCGCCGATTTCTTCTCGCGGCAGCAGGTCGATGCCTTCGTGATGGAGATGAACGCCGACGTGTCGCATTGCCTGCTCGATTGCCCCGGCCGCTACACCGTGCGGGTCGCGACCTTCACCGGCGCCGGCACGTTCAACACCGGCGCCGGCAGCCAGGAGGTCGAGGAGCCGGAGGATGGATTCGTCGATGTCAATCGCTTCATCGGCATTCTCAAAGGAAACGGCTGGAAGGATCCCCAGCTTCGAGGCGTGCAGCAGGAGAGCCGGCTCGTCGAGGCTGCCGACAAGGCCCACCGGCTCACCGAGGCGCTGCGACGAAACGGCTGGCCGGCCTGGGAGTATCACGATCGCGATTCGAGCATCGTCTGCGTGGGCAGCATCGATCAGCTCGTGGTGCCGGGGCCCGGTGGCAGGCAGTCGCCTCATCCGGAGATCGCGCGGATCGTGACCTCGCTCGGGCCCGATCCGGCCGGGCTCGCCCGCGGTCAGATCATGCCCCGGGCGTTTGACGGCATCCTGCTCGACGTGCAGCCGAAGCCGATCGATGTTCCCCGACCACCAGCGGGTCGGCGGTAGTGAGCATGCTTGTTCTCGGCACCACCAATCAGGGCAAGGTTCGCGAGCTCCTGGAACTGCTCGAGCCGCATGGAATCGGCTGCTGCTCGCTCGCCGGACTCACGGCGGCCGTCGAGGTCGAGGAGACCGGGG
>JBPCTA010000328.1:0-2913 GCA_051006595.1 Pirellulales bacterium | reverse complement strand
CCAGGCCGTCTCGATCCGCTCGGGGCCGTGGGCCTGCACGACACGGTGCAGCACGTCGCCGAGCCGGAACCGCGCCGGTGGCCCTTCGGGAGCCACCGCGATCACTTCGCCCTCCGGCCCGTCGAGCGGCACCGGCCGAGGCGGCATCCAGATCGGCCGTCGGCCCGCAGGCAACGCCCGCGGCACCGCATAACTGCGGGCACCGGATCGACTCACGCGATCGCGAGGGGCACGAGACTCCACCTGCGGCCGGGGCGAGGCAGGCGGCGCGGCGATCCAGGCATGCTCGGGCTGGGCGTCGCCCACGAACTGCGGCTCGCACACGCCGCCGCGGCCGAGCCTGCCGGCGAGCCGGTCGAGCAACATCGCCACCTCAGCATCGGCATCGGATGATTCGAGGCCGCCCACGCCGCCGCCAAACAGGAGCCGCTGCCGGCACGACACCGACCCCGCCGCAATCACCTCCACGGCCACGCCATCGATCTCCGCCGGCAGCCGGAGCCGGGCCAGTCGCAGCCGCACAAGCTCGATGAGATGTGGCAGCGATGCCGTCGGCCTGAAGAGCCCGACATCGATCACTGTCGGCGCCGCGGCCAGCCGGGCGGCGCGCTCCAGTCGGATCTGCAGGGCGAGCACGCCCTCACCACGGGCGACGAGCGGGGCGAGGCAGGGGCCGAGCAGGTGTTCGAAGAGCGCAACGAGCTGCCGCTCGTCGAGATCGGCCGACCGGACGGGAAAATCGAACGCGTGCGACTGCTGCGGCAAGGCCTCGCCGTCGGGCGGCGCGATCGGCTCGGCAACCGTGCCACGAAACTCCGCCAGCCGCTGACGGAGGAGGGGAGGGAACCGCGATGCCAGGCTCCGTGGCGAGAGGGCGAGCATGCCGCCGAGCGTGTCGATTCCCACTTCGGCAACCGCGGCGGCCGTGGCCGCGTCGATGCGGAGCGCCGCCACGGGCAACTCGGCGAGTAGCGCTGCCGCCTCGCCGCGTGGCACCACGGCCCAACGGCTCCGGCGCCGCGATGCCAGCCGCACGCTGGCCACCGACGAGCCTGCCCTCGACACAGATCGCGTTCCTGAAACAGCCCCCGAAACAGCCCGTCGCACGACGACCGCCGGCGGCGCACCGAAGGCCTTCGCCACCGCGTCGGTGTGGTGGACCGCCGCCCAGGCTGCGCCGGGCGTGTCGGCAATGGCGGCCCGCGCATGAAGGCCGCGGGCGGCGAGCGTCCACACGGCCGTGCGGGCGAGCGACTCCTCGCCACCGAAGAAGCCGGCCGTGCCCGTGACATCGAGGTGCAGGCACTCCGGCGGACCATCGGCCGATTCTTCGATGCCGACCGTCGGGGAAAACCGCCGGCACCATCGGGCGAGCCGTTCGAGCATCTCGCGATCGGCCGCCGGATCATCGGGCTGCACCTCCGCGACATGGCAGGCCCGCGAACCGTGTGCGACCGCCAGCACCGCCATCGCCACGGCCAGCGACAAGCCCTGCGGAATCACGGCGCGGCCACCGCGGCCCGACTCGATGCCCTTGCGGCGCACGGCCGGCGGCGGCTCGGCCCAGGCCCATGAAACCACCGTCATCGCGCCCCGCCGTTCGCGGCGGCAGATGAATACTGGCACCCTGCGGAGTTCGGGGCTGGCGAGCAGCCGCCGCTGCACCGGCCACCGCGGCAACCAGATCGTCAGGAAGCGCGGCATGCAGCACCCTTCCTTCCAGCAGATGCCTCTCTTATTGCTGCCATCACGGTCGATGAAGTCATCGGCACCGCACTCGGCAACGAGCCCGGGCGCACCGTCGGCCGCGTCATTTCTGCACAGCATCGGGCTGTCCTGGCACACCCCCGCGCCAGATCAAGGACCACATCTGACGTCCGCTGCCCGTCTCCGGTGATCGCCGACCAGTTGCCACCGACCAGCGTCAGCCTGAGCCGCCGCTCCGTGAGCGAGCCGCCCGACTGCGGCGACACAGCGACCCTCGCTTCAGCCCACGACGGCTGGCTCCACGCCGCGGAAGGTCGTACGAAGAGGCCCACGGCGCCGCTCGCCGCCGCAGCGAGCTGCCAGCGGCGCATCGTGGTGGACCACTGCTGGAGCGAGCCGGCCAGCCGCGAGCCCTGTCCCTTGCTCGACCGCTGGCGGAGTGCCCGTGGCCAGGCCACTACCGCCGCCACGCCGGTGCAGCGAAGGGCCTGATCGATTGCCCAGATCTCGTCTTCATCTCGCGAGGGCCTTGCCACCACGAGTCGCCGCTGGTCGTCCAGCCACGGCAGCACGGCCGGCGGATGAAACCAGCCGGTGCGATCGATGACCACGATCGTTCGCGGCCGGGTCTGATCCCCGCTGGCATCCCCGCTCGCCTCGCCACCATGCACCGCCGCCAGTCGGCAGGCCACCGCGCAGGCCAGCGACGCCGCCCCGCCGGCCCCGGGCCCCGCATTCCCCTCGGCCATCCACTCGATGAGGCTCCCGGGCCGCACGCCGCCGGCCGGCAGCAGGGCATCCAGCGGCCCGAAGCCCGTGGACACCACCGGCCGCTCCCGCTCCCGCACGAGCAGGTCGCCGCCGCTCAAGAGGGCCGCCGCCGGGCCCAGCAGGCTCTTTTTTACGGTCTTTTCCGCGGTCGTGAAGCTCACCATCGCCGCCTCCAGCCATGCCGACTTGTGTGAAATGTACTTCTGTACACTACCCATTTCGGCCGCGGGCGTCAACCGTCTGCAGAACCCGTGCTCGCCCCCACTTTCGCCCGCCTTCGGCGTCTTGCCTGCCGCGGAAGCACGCCCGATCAACTGTCGCTGGTAGCGAATCGCCGTCTTGAAGTCGCCAGACTCCGCATGCGACACGGCCAAGGCGCTGAGCACCACGTTCGGGAGCTGGCCGTCGCTGAGCCGCTCCGCCAGCAACGCCGCC
>JBPCTA010000327.1:0-3708 GCA_051006595.1 Pirellulales bacterium | reverse complement strand
GGGTTGGTGCGGACCGTGTCGAGGTATTCCGCCCGGGCGCCGACCCGCGGACAGATCGACATCGTGTTGTCATTGAGAATCACGAGCAGCCGCTTCTTGAGAAAGCCGGCGTTGTTCAGAGCCTCGAAGACGATGCCGGAGGGAAGTGCCCCGTCTCCGATCACAGCGACGCTCCGCCGCTCCTCTTCGCCCGCGCGGGGGCCACCCGAGGCACGGGCCAGATCGTCGCCGCTGGCGAGGCCGAGCGCCGTCGAAACGCTGCAGCCGGCGTGGCCCGTCATGAACAGGTCGTAGGGGCTCTCGTCGGGGTTCGGATAGCCCATCAGCCCGCCCTTGGTGCGGATCGTGCCGAATCGACCGAACCGACCCGTGATGAGTTTGTGCGGGTAGATCTGGTGGCCCGTGTCCCAGATCAGCCGGTCACGGCTGAAGTCGAAGACACGGTGCAGCGCCAGGCAGAGTTCGACCACGCCAAGGTTGGAGGCAAAGTGCGCCGTCCGCGACGTGGCCACCTCGCAGAGTGCTCGCCGCATCTCGGTGGCGAGCTGCTCGAGCTGCTCCATCGAAAGCGGCTGCAGATCACGCGGGGTGAGAATGCTGGGCAGAATGTCGGCCATGGTCGTGAGATGCTCCCTGCGTGGTGAGTCAATGATCGCGGGCGACGATCCAGCGGGCGAGCAGGGCCAGTTCGGCGGCCTGTTCCCCCAGCGGTTCGACGGCCGCAGCCGCCTCGGCGGCAAGTCTGCAGGCCCGTTCACGGGAAGCGGTGATGCCGGCCACGGTCGGGTAGGTGAACTTCCCCCGATCCGCGTCCTTGCCCACCCGCTTGCCCATCGCAGCCTCGGTGCCCTCGGCATCGAGAAGGTCGTCGGCGATCTGGAAGGCGAGGCCAAACCCGCCGCCGTAGGCAGCGAGCGCCGAGAGCTTGTCGTGATCGGCTCCGACGGCGAGTCCGCCAAGCTCGAGCGCCGCTAAAAACAGCGCGCCCGTCTTGCGGCGGTTGATCCGATCCATCCAGGCCACCTGGTCGTCCGAAGTGGCGGGCTGAGACGTCATCCAGCCGCGCTCGCAGGCGAGATCGTCCACCTGGCCGCCGACGAGCGCAGCGGGACCCGCGGCGCGGGCGAGCACGAGGGAGCCGCGCCCGGCCAAGGCAGCGGGCAGGCCGGTGGCGAGCGTTTCGAAGGCGAGCGTCTGCAGGGCATCACCGCAGAGGATCGCCGTCGCCTCGTCATAGGCGCGATGGCAGGTGGGGCGACCGCGACGGAGGTCGTCATCGTCCATGGCCGGCAGGTCGTCGTGCACCAGGGAGTAGGCGTGGATCAGTTCCACGGCGATCGCCGCCGGCGCGGCAGCCTCCCAGAGCGTCTCGGGAGCGGTGTCGGGGTCGCCGCAGGCCTGCGCCGCCCAGACGGCAAGGGCCGGCCGGAGTCGTTTGCCGGGCGCAAGGACCGCATACCGCATCGCGTCGGCGAGACGGGGCGGCACCTCGGCGGAGAGTTCGAGTGCCGCCGCCAGTCGCGGCTCGATGAACTCCCGAACGCGGTCGAGCGACCAGCCCACCCGTTCTTCGCGGGATTCGCGCACCGTCACGGCGGAGGTGGATTCTCTGCTGGTCACCGGCAGCTTGCCATGAGGGGGCCTGCAGGTGGTGCGAGGCTCGAGGGGGGGCGGAAAAAGCCGGCCCAACGTTTATGTCACCCGGGCGAAAGTCTAGACGGATTCGGGGGCATCGTCCATCCCGGGGAGCGTTCGCGACCGCGCCTTGCGGCCGGTTCCGCGGCCGGCCCCAGGGGCCGTGTCGGGAGCCGCGGCGTCGTGAGGCGTCAGGATCGGGCGGCCGTCCTCATCGATCCGCACGAGCACGCTGACCCGTTTTTCCACCACGGCCAACTCTTCATGCAGCCGCCGCAGAAGCGACACCCCGCGCTCGTAGGCGGCGATCGACTCGGAGAGCCCCAGACTTCCCGATTCGAGTTTGACGACGAGGTCGCCCAGATCGGCTAACGCCGTTTCAAAAGAGGAGGTCTGCCGCGAGTTTGCGGCCAGGCCTTCGTCACGTTCCGACATCATCGGTCGAGATCCTTTCCACGCGGCTCCACAGCCGGCCGTCGGCGAGTTGGGTGATCAGCGTATCGCCCGCGGCAAGCCCCGCCACGCTCTTGAGCGCCGTGGCATCGTCCTTCTTCCAGGTCACCGACCATCCGCGGGCGAGAAGATGCAGCGGGCTGCCGGCCTCGAGCCGGGCGGCCGCGGCCGCTACCCGCTCGCCGGCGCGATCGATGGCGAGGCGAGCCAGTCGTCTGAGCCGTCGGCCTGACTGGTCGAGCGCATCGCGGCGATCGCGGACGAGTCGGCTCGGGTCGGCGAAGATTCGCGAACGGGCGAGCGTCACCACGCGGTCCCGCGCGGTCTCGACCCGCCGCGACAAGCCGGCCTGCAGTCGCGAGCCCAGGGTCGCCACCGTCGCGGCGACCTGTTTTCCGTCGGGAACAATCTTCACGGCGGCGTCGGTAGGCGTGAGGGCGCGGACGTCGGCGGCGAGGTCGCAGAGCGAGATATCGATCTCGTGGCCAACGCCGGAGACGACCGGGATCGACGATGCCGCCACCGCCCGCACGAGCACCTCTTCGTTGAACGACCAGAGATCCTCGAGACTGCCGCCGCCGCGAACCAGCGCAATCACGTCGACGGCCGGACGAATTCGCGCGGCCGCCCCCAGCGCCACCGCAAGTTCCTCCGCCGCACCGGCTCCCTGCACTCGCGACGGCACCACGATCACTTCGCTCGCCCGCCATCGCGAGAGGAGGGTCTTGAGGAAGTCGGCGATGGCCGCCCCCGTCGGGCTCGTGACCACGGCGATCCGTCTGGGAAACGACGGCAGTGGCCGCTTGCGGGCCGAGGCGAATGCCCCCTCGGCCTCGAGCTTCGCGTGCAGTCGCCGCAGCTGGGCCTCGAGCGCCCCGGTGCCGACGGCATGGAGGCGGTCGATCGTGAGTTGATAGGTGCCGCGGGGCGGATAGACCTCGAGTCGGCCGTGGCAGATCACCTCGAGGCCGTCGGCCGGCTCGATGGCGAGCGCTTGCATCGCCCCCCGCCAGATCACCGCCCGCAGCACCGCCGATTCGTCCTTGAGCGACAGGTAGACATGGCCGCTCCCCGCCCGCGTAAGGTTGCTCACCTCGCCCGTCACCCAGACGTCGCCAAACCGGGTCTCGAGCTGCTCCTTGACGCGGGAGGTCAGCTCCGACACGCTCTGGGCGTCGTCCGGCGGGCTCTTGGTGTCTGTCGCGACGCGGGTGACCATGTGGGTCGCCAGTGTAGCAGCCACACCCTCCGCCCTCCCTCCGTCGCGCGTCGTGTGCGGGGAAGGCGCGGCCCTTGGATCACAGCATGCCAACGCCAGCGGCCATCAACGACTCCGGCTCGACGGCCGCAGCGACCGCGTCGCGCGGGGCGTTGCTCGTCGTGTTTCTCACGGTCTTCATCGACCTCCTCGGGTTTGGCATCGTCTTGCCCGTGATGCCGCGGCAGACCGAGCCCTATCTCCGGGCGCTCGGCCTGTCGGATGTCGCCACCGGAGCCGCGATCGGCGTGTTGTTCTCGGTGTTCTCGCTGATGCAGTTTCTCTTCAGCCCGATCTGGGGCCGGCTCTCCGACCGCGTGGGCCGCCGGCCGCTGCTGCTGCTGAGCCTCGGGGGCTCGGTC
>JBPCTA010000326.1:0-4512 GCA_051006595.1 Pirellulales bacterium | reverse complement strand
ACGTGGGGCGGCCGAGTGCGCGGTCGACGATCGCCGCGAGGGCGCCGGTGCGTTCCACCGCGGCGGCCACCACGAACAGGCCCGCGACGGTGATCATGCCTTCGTTGCTCATGCCCTTGAGGGCTTCGTCGGGGGTGATCACTCCGGCGGCCAGGAGCAGGACGACGCCCCCGATCATCACCATGTCGGGCGCCCGCTGCACGAAGAGCAGCGCGAAGAGCGTGGTGGTGACCACCAGCGCGGTCAGAACCGCCTGCCAGTTGTCGAACAGCATCTCTGGGCTCATCGGCCAACTCCCTGCGGGCCGGCGGGGGGCCGGCGTTTCCAGCACTTTCACCGCTGCCGCCGGGGTGACGCAAGTCCAAAAGGGGCATGCGGCGGCGGTGGTGGCCGGAGGGATCGCCGGCGAGGTAGCCTTGGAAGCCGGCGGAAGTCCATTTCACCACCTGTTGAACCGAGCAGAAGGGCCCACATGATCGACGATCTTTTGACTGGAAATGCCGACTTCGTCACCGCGGAGTTCGCTCCCAATGAGACCTACTACCAGTCGATCGCCACCCGCCAGCGGCCGAAAGTGCTCTGGATTGGCTGCTCCGACTCCCGCGTGAGCGAGCATCAGATGACCGGTTCGAAGCCGGGGACGATGTTCGTCCACCGCAACGTCGCCAACATCGTGGCCTTCAACGACGTCAACATTTCCGCAATTCTCGAATACGGCGTCGTGCACCTGAAGATCGAAGACATCATCGTCTGCGGCCACACCCGCTGCGGCGGCATCGCGGCGATCGAAGATGGTGTTCACGAGAACTACATCGCCGACTGGCTGTGCATCGCGACGGGAGCCAAGGAGGCCGCCAACCGAATCGCGAAGGAGCGGAATCTCAACCGCGACGAGAAACTCGCGGTGCTCACCGAGGAAAACGTCAAGCTCCAGATCAAGCACCTCAAGAACCTGGCGCTGATCCGCAACATGCACGCCAAGGGCTCGCTCCCGCGAATCCACGGCTGGCTGTATCGCGTCGAAACCGGCACGATCGATGTGCTGATCGATGGCCGGGAGGGAGCGGGGGAGAAGCCCCGGAAGGGGGCGAAGGCGAAGAAGAAGCCAGCCACCAAACGCCGCTGACCGGCCGCTCATGGCCGCCGCTTTGGGGCCTCGCCTCTTCGGGGGGGAGACTTCCATTTGTTTGATCGGTCTGGCGAGCGCGGTAGACTCTACTGACCATCTGGAACCGCTCATGCCCGCACCGTCCTCCGTGGTCTGATCCGACTGCGGACAGGGTGCGCGCGGCTGCCCCTCGGGGGCTGCCCGTGTGCGGACGTCGATGATGGACGCGTGGGGCTTTCGCCCGCGTCTGATTCGATCCCTGCCCGTTCCTCGTTCGTATCACGCAGAGAGGGCGGTGCGCGCACGATGGTTCGGCCGCTCCCGGATGCCTGGGGGCTGGATGGCCGGGGGCCGAACAGGCAGGCAGGAGAAGGCGGAATGAACACGATCGTGGGTGGCGGGCGGCACGCGACGATGATGCGGTGCACGCGGCCATGGCAGGCGACTTTCGCCGCGTGTGTCGCGGTGATGATCGGGGCGGCCGAGCAGGCTTCGGCCCTCGACGTCATCGGCTACTCCGCGACCGTCAACGACCGGTTCTCGAGCGGCTATCCCACCGCACCGGTCACGAACACCAATCCTGCATTCATAGGCCTCGACTACTCCTGGCTCGGCGTCGGCTGGGCGGCGGGCGACCCCACCAAGAGTTTCGGATTCCTGACGCCGCAGCACTATCTCGTGGCGACCCATTACGGCGGTTCGCCGACGATCAAGCTGCTCGACGCGGGGGGGCTGGTCTACACGGCGACCCAGTCGTCCGTCACGGCGACGGGGTATGGATTCACGAACAACAGCACGCAGGCGGCAGACATCTCGATCGGCGAACTGACGGCACCGATTCCGGCGTCGCGGGGCCTGCCGCGGTATGGAGTGCTCGACCTCAACACGTCATCGACGAGCAACTCGGTCTACAACGGACAGCCGCTCCTGGTTTATGGCCGGGGCCCCGACGGCACCCAGAGCACCCGAATCGGCGCCGCCACGGTCAATGGCACGACGCTCTCGGGCAGCGACTCCTACATCACGACCAACGCCAGCAGCGTGATCCTCCAGTCTGGCGACTCAGGCAGCCCCGACTTCATTCCCTGGACCAATCCAGATGGAGCGAAAGAGCTCACGATCATCGGCAACAACGCGGCGACCGACTTTACGACGGTCAACGTGATGAACTACGTCGGCAATGCGCCGGTCATGGCTGCCATCAATGCCTTGACCACGCCCGATGGCTACGCGCTCAAGGTGGTTGGCACCCCGTCAAACACCTGGGTCGGTAGCTCGAGCACCTCGATCGGCAATCGCGCAGCCTGGGGCTTGTCGCCACCAGCGTCGGCCCCGTCCGACAAGTACGTGCTCTTCAACGGGGCGACGGCCGGCGGCGGTCGCGCGGTCGCGGTCGATACGGCCGCCAACGAGCGAGGGATGTATTTCAAGTCCACCGGCAGCGGCACGCTCGGGTTCACCTTCTCGGGCACGAGCACGCTGACGGTCGGCCGCGGCGGCATCACCAACTACGACGTGTCGCGGCAGACGATCTCCTCCACGATCGCGCTCGGGAGCCATCAGTATTGGGACGTGGGGCCCGGGGGCGTCACCGCCGGAGCCATCGCCACCGGCACGGCCGGCTATCTTCTCGAGATCGCCGGCAGTGGCACCGCGCGGATCACCGGGAACGTATCCGGCGGCGGCGGGCTGGCCGTGTCGGGCCACCGGCTCGAAGTCTCCGGCTCGAGCAGCTACACGGGCCGCACCTGGGTGCACACGGGCACCCTTTCGGTCGGCGGCACGATCGCGTCATCGAGCGGAGTCTCGCTGGCGGCGGGGGGCGTGCTGGCGGGAGCGGGGCGAGTGTCGGCGATCTCGGGAGCGGGTTCGGTCGACCCCGGCAACAGCCCGGGCATCCTCACAGGACTGAGCGTTGATCCCGGTGCAGGGCTCGACTTCAACTTCGAGTTCACACAGACCGGCTCGCCGAATTGGGGCACGGGCACGGCCAGTGGCAACGACGTACTCCGGTTGACGTCGGGTTCGACGCCGTTCACGTCGGCGCTGACATCGGCCAGCGTCGTGAACGTGTTTCTCGACGTGGCCACCCTGTCGCTCAACGACGTCTACCGAGGCGGCTTCTTCACCGACTTCGACGCCGCCTTTCTCGGATCGGTGCAGAACGGTTCCTGGAACTACTATCTGGCGACGCCCGGCGGCAGCACGACCTACAACGGCGTGAACTACAGCCTCTATGGCGGTCCCTACAGTTTCACGCTGGCGACGGTTGCCGAGACGGCCACGTTCGCGGCCGGCAGTGAGCCGGGATACGTGACCCAGTTCACGGTCGTGCCCGAGCCGGCCATGGGTTTGGTTGCGATCGTGGCAATCGGCGGGGCCGTGGCCGGATGGCGGCGGCGGCGGGACAACCGCGGGTGATTCCCGGATGATCGCGAGCCTGCCGGGGTGGCTTTCCCGCTGCGGGGAACTCTGGCGGGCTGGAGATGGAGACACGGCGGCAGGCATGCGAGTGTTTCCTTCCGATCGTTATCCGCTACCGCTTCCCGCCGGACACCGTTTTCCGGCAGCGAAATACGCCCGTCTTCGGAAGCGACTCGAAGCCCATGTGGCCGCTGGCGCGGCCATCGAGTTTGTGGAACCCCATGCGGCGACGGATGACGAACTGCTGCGAGTGCATGATCGGGCCTATGTGGGGCGGGTGCTCTCGGGCACGTTGACTGCCGAGGAGGTGCGGCGGATCGGCTTTCCATGGAGCAACGGGCTTGTCGAGCGATCGCTCCGCAGCACGGGGGCAGCGGTGGATGCCGCGGCCGCCGCGCTGGAAGACGGCGTGGCTGCAAGCCTGGCCGGCGGCACGCATCATGCAGGCACGTCATGGGGCGAGGGGTTTTGCGTCTTCAACGACACGGCCGTGGCTGCGCGGGAGATGCAGGCCAGGGGCCGCGTAGACCGGGTTTTGATCCTGGACTGCGACGTGCATCAGGGAAACGGCACAGCCGAGATTTTTGCGGCTGACCGCAGCGTGTTCACAATGTCGATCCACGGCGCGAGAAACTTTCCGCTGCGAAAGTTCCCCAGTTCGCTCGACGTGCCACTCGAGGATGGCGTGGGCGACGGCGAGTATCTCGCGGCGCTCGCTCGCGGCCTCGACGAGTCATTCTCCCGCGGGCGACCAAACCTCGTGATCTATATCGCCGGTGCCGATCCCTATGCCGGCGACCGGTTGGGCCGGCTGTCCGTCAGCAAGCAGGGGCTGCTCGCCCGCGACCACATGGTGCTCTCTGCGGCACGTGCCGCCGCCGCGCCGCTGGCCATCGTCTGCGGCGGCGGCTACTGCGATGACATCGAGTCGATCGTCGACATTCACGCGGCCACAATGCTGCTCGCGGCCGGTGGCAGCC
>JBPCTA010000325.1:0-15015 GCA_051006595.1 Pirellulales bacterium | reverse complement strand
TCACGGCGAGCGTCAACGCCGGTCACATCGACCGCTACAAGGAACAGCGGGGCTTTTTCGGATTCTTCGAGTGCGACGACGACCCAGCGGCCTCAAGGGCGCTCTTCCAGGCGGCAGGCGACTGGCTGCACGCTCAGGGCATGACGAGCATTCGCGGCCCGGCCAACCCCAGCCTCAACTACGAGTGCGGCCTGCTCATCGAGGGCTTCGACACGCCCCCGTTCTTCATGATGACGCACAACCGCCCCTGGTACGGCGGACTCGTCGAGGAGGCTGGCTTTGGCAAGATCGAAGACATGTATGCCTTCTGGGGCGAGGTGTCGATGCTCGGCACGCTCGATCCCAAGCTCGCCACGATGGTGGCCGGGGTCAAGGAACGGTTTGGCGTGACCGTTCGCCCGCTCGATCGCAGCCGGTTTGCCGACGAGGTGCGGATGTTTCTCCACATCTACAACGAGAGCCTGGGGGGCACCTGGGGCTTCGTGCCGCTTACCGAGCACGAGGTCGACCACATGGCGGCGAGCCTCAAGTTTCTGATCGCGCCGGAACTCGCGCTCGTGGCCGAGGTCAACGGCAAGCCGGTGGGCGCCGTCTTCTGCCTGCTCGACTACAACCCCCGGATCAAGGCGATCGACGGCCGGCTCTTTCCCTTCGGCTTTCTGCGGCTGCTCTGGAACAAGAAGGGCATCAAGCGACTGCGGGCGATCAGCACCAACGTGATCCCCGAATACCAGGCCTGGGGCATCGGGCTGGTGTTGATGGAGGCTCTGGCCCACCGGTTCATCGCCTGGGGGCTCGAAGAGGTGGAGTTTTCCTGGGTGCTCGACAGCAACCATCTCTCCAAGCGAACACTCGAGCGGGGCGGCGCCATCATCACCAAGAAGTATCGGATGTATCAGGACGATCCGCCCGCGTGAGTCGCCCGCGGTCTGGCGGCCGGCCGGCTGGTGCGACGGCGGGTGAGCATCGATGCGGATTCGCCTGGCCGTTCTATCGCCGCCAGCGTCCGCCTGTTCGTCCGCTGGTGCGGCCGATCACGCCACCACCGGCGCCGACGACGCCCACCGTGCCGCTCTGCCGGTAGCTTCGAGAGGGCGTGTTGTAGTAGGGCCAGACCCGCTTGCCCTGCCGCTGGGCGCGGTCCCATTGCTGGGCGCCATAGTTGATACCCGAGAGGTTGAAGCTCGAGTAGGGATTCCGGGGGCTTCGCGCCTCCGCGATCGATCCCGGGAGCAGCAAGGCGGCGAGGACCAGGGCGACTGGAATCACTTGGCGGACGATGTGCATGGTGGGTGGATTCTTTGGGCGGAGTGACGACACGGTGGCCACGATCGGCTGTTCCTACGGTGCATTGGCATCGCTGGTTCATGTGCTTGTTGCAGAATCGAAGGCAGGCGACACCGAGTGCCTTCCACGGCCGCGCAACAGCACCGGGGATGAAGGCCTCGGCCGAATGTGCCGGTAGCCGGCGGCTCTGGGGGCTGACGTGAAGGGGGTGTGTATCGAGTCAAGAGGGCGTGGTGTACGGTATGGCGAGCGGAATCCCTGCAGAACACTGCCGAGCGTGAGTTCGTGTTGCGTGGGCTGCTCCGCAGGCAGTCCGACGGAGCAGACAGGATGGCAAGCTTTCTCGTGCGAGTGATCGGCGGCGATCTCGAGGCGCTCGCCCGCGATACCCTTGGCGAGTTCTGTCGTCGGTCGCGACAGGGGAGTGTGGTGCCGTTGAGGATCGGTCTGAAGCGAGCCCACCTCGTGTCTGACCCGGCGCTCGTCCGCCACGTGCTCCTCGACAACATCGCCAACTACGACAAGCACACGCCCGCCTTCGACGCCGTGCGGGTGGTGCTCGGCAACGGCATGCTGACCAGCGGAGGGGCCTTCTGGAAGCGACAGCGGCGGATCGCCCAGCCAGCCTTTCATGGGGAGAACGTCCAGCGCTTCGGGCCGATCATCGAGCGGATGGCAGGCGAGTGTGCCGATCGCTGGGATGAGGCGGCACGAGCCGGCAAGACCGTCGATGCCTGTGCAGACATGATGAGGGTGACGCTCCGCACGGTGGCGGAGACGCTCTTCGGGGACGACATGGCCGAGAGTGCCGATGAGATCAACCGGGTGTTTCCCGTGATTCTGGCCTGCCTCGCCGCCAGGGTATCGTCGCCGCTGCATCCGCCCCTCTGGATGCCGACGGCCAACAACCGACGGCTGCGGCCAGCCCTTGATTCGCTCAACGCCATTGTCACTCGGCTGATCGCCACGAAGCGAAAGCGGCTCGCGGAGGGCGGCGCCGCGGGTGCGGGTCGCGGCGATCTGCTCACGATTCTCATGCTCGCCCGGGACGAGGATTCAGGCGAAGCCATGAGCGACACCCAGTTGCGGGACGAGGTGATGACGCTCCTGATCGCTGGGCACGAAACGACGGCCAACGCGCTGTCATGGCTCTGGGTGCTCCTCGACCGTCATCCCGACGAGCAGGAAAGGCTGCGGGCCGAACTGAGCGCCGTCACGGGAGGCCGTGCTCCCACGGTCGAAGACGTGTCAAAGATGCCGCGGATGAAGGCCGTGGTCTTGGAGACGCTGCGGCTCTATCCGCCGGTATGGATGTTTGACCGCCGGGCGCTCGGGCCCGACGAGCTTGCGGGCGCGAAGATTCAAGCGGGGGATATCGTGATCTTCTGTCCCTACGCGATTCACCGGCTGCCGGAACTCTGGAAGGCCCCCGAGGAGTTTCGGCCAGAGCGGTTCGAGCCCGGCCGCGAGGAGCAGAAGAACAAGTTCGCGTATCTGCCGTTCAGCGCCGGGCCCCGAACCTGCATCGGCAACAGCTTCGCGATCATGGAAGCGCAAATCATCATGGGCACACTGCTCTGCCGGTTTCGAGCTCGGCTTGCCGATCCCGAAACCATCATGCCGCAGCCGAGAGTCACCCTCCGCACATCGCGTCCGGTCGTGCTGCGACTCGAGCCGGCGTCCCTGCAAACGGTATCTGGCAACGCATCCGTGTGACGTGGCCCGACGAGGACGACCTCTCGCTTGTCTTGATCGTGTCCGCTGCGGTCATCACCCTCGCTGATCAACGATGGCACGCCCAACGGGCGCGGGGGATTCGCAGCCATCGTACGGTCTCCGGGTGCGAACGTTTCGCGAGCGATTGACTCCCGAATCGGCTGCGGTGGAGAGCGGGCTCTCCGACACGACGTAGAGATACTCCTTGTTGCGGAGGTGGCTGACCGTGCCCACCTTCTCGCCCCGCAGGTTGTGGATGCCGATCTGGGCGCCGACGTAGCGTTTGTGGTCGGTCTCGATCGTGGTCACGTGCGCCCGGCCCGCGAACAGTCCGCCGAGGAGTTGCTCCATCTCGTCTCGGTCGAGATAGCCCTCGTTGCTGAACGAGACCACGAGCACCGGCGCCTCGATGGCCGCCAGCATCTCGGCCATGGCGTCGCGAAACCGCGGCTTCTAGTTGAACACGCTCTGCCGCTCGCGGCAGTCGACCCGTTTGCAGGCCACGCCGTAGACCTCCGGCTTGTCCCAACGGACGAGCGACTCCCAGATGTGATAGTTGCCGAGGTAGGAATGCTGGTTGTAGGGCGGGTCGACGTAGGCGAGATCGACCGGTGAACGACGGGCCGCCTCGGCCGCGTCAAGGTTGAGGGCGGCGCATTTTCCGCCGGCCGGACAGGGCAGCATGTCGGGCACCCGCAGTTCGAGGTCGTTCGAGGCCCGCGGCGCCCACTGCTTGAGATAGGCCATCTGCACGCCGGTGGTCGAGTCAACCCGGTCGGCGGCCTCCATCAGCGCCACCAGCATCACGGCCTCGAGGTCGGGCGGCAGCGACTTCCGGGCGATCGCCTCCCGGATGGCATCGACCCGCGCGCCGTTCTTCGGCTGGAAAAACCGCGACTGCTCGCAGAAGGTCTGGGTGAAATAGCCGGGCACGCCCGGCAGGGCGTTGAACTCCTTGACGAGCGACTCCACGGCCGCCCGCAGGTCGTCGAGATCGGCCGCCACGTAGCACTGGGCCAGCACGTGGGCATAGGCATTGTGGTCGTTGGCGATCACGCGATGGCCGCGCTTTTTGAGCGCATGCCCCACCCGCGAGGTTCCCGAGAAGAGGTCGAGGACCGAGCCGGCGGGGGCGGCCTGTGCGATGGCGTCGGTGATCAGGCCGAGGAGGGCCCGCTTGGAGCCAAGGTACTTGATCATCGCCGTTGGTGTTCGCCGGGGAGAGCTCGATCACCTGAGGTGAGTCGCCGGTGCGGTCACGATCCGGAGTGACCGGGCCGCTTGGGCCGATAGCCTACACTCCGCCGGTTTCTTCCCTGCTTCCGCGGCCCGCCGCGGATGTGGTCGCCCGAGGTCTGATCGGTGAAGGCCCGGGTGGCTTCGCTCCGCTTACGGTCAAGTGCCTCCCTCGGGGGCTGGGCGGGGATCAGGCAGTCGCAGCCCGAGCCGATGAGGTCCTGCCGGCCGGCCTGCTCAAGCGCCCGGCGGACCTCGAAATAGTTCTCCGCCTTGAAGAACTGCAACAGCGCCTTCTGCATCCGGCGGTCGCGGAGGCCCTTCGTGACCGTCACCGGCTGCTTCGTCATCGGGTCGAGGCCCGTGTGATACATGCAGGCGGCGATGTCGAACGGGCTGGGGATGAAGTCCTGCACCTGATCGGGCCTGTAGCTGTTGCGCTTGAGGAAGATGGACAGATCGATCATCTGCTCCACGCCGCTGCCCGGATGGCTGGCGATGAAGTAAGGCACGGTGTATTGCTTCTTGCCGACGCGGCGGCTTGCATCCTTGAAGGCCTTGTCGAACTCGAGGAAGTCGTCGGCCGAGGGCTTCTTCATCAGGCTGAGCACCTTGGGATCGGTGTGCTCCGGGGCCACCTTCAAGTGGCCGCCGACGTGGTGCTCGGCGAGTTCTTGGAGATACTCGGGATCGCGGCGGGCGAGATCCATCCGCACCCCGCTGGCGACGAGCACCCGCTTCACGCCCGCGACACTGCGGGCCTCCCGCATGACCGCCTTGAGCGGGCCGTGGTCGGTGCCGAGGAGCTTGCAGACGGTGGGATGCACGCAGGAGAGCCGGCGGCACTTCGCCTCGACCTCGGGCCGCGTGCACCGCATCTGATACATGTTGGCCGTCGGACCGCCGATGTCAGAGACGGTGCCCTTGAAGCCAGGCTGGGCCGCGATCAGCTTGATCTCGGTGATGATCGATTCCTGCGAGCGGCTCTGGATGATCCGCCCCTCGTGAGCCGTGATCGAGCAGAAGGTGCAGCCGCCGAAACAGCCCCGCATGATCTGGACGCTGTTTTCCACGACCTCGAAGGCGGGGATCCGGGCGCCGCCGTAGGAGGAGTGCGGCCGACGGGTGAAGGGCAGGCCGTAGACCTGATCCATCTCGTCCTGCTCGAGGGGCAGGGCTGGCGGATTGATCACCACCGCCTCGCGGCCATGCCGCTGCACGAGCCGCCGGGCGTTGTGGGGATTGGTCTCGAGGTGCGAGATCCGCGTCATCTCGCAGAAGGCGAGCGGATCGGTCGAGACGGCCTCGTAGGGAGGCAGCTCGAGCGTGTCGTCGCCTGTCGGCGGCGGCTCGCTGGCGCCGAGTCGGTAGGCCACCCCGCGAAGGTCGCGGAGTTCTTTCGGCGACTTGCCCCCGTCGAGCCCCCGCGCGATCTCGAGCACGGTCCGCTCTCCCATGCCGTAGGCGATCAGGTCGGCCTTGGAATCGAGGAGGATCGAACGGCGAACGGTGTCGCTCCAGTAGTCGTAGTGGGCGAGCCGGCGGAGGCTCGCCTCGACGCCGCCGGCCACCACCGGCACGCCCGGAAACGCCTCTCGCGACCGCTGGCAGTAGGCGAGGGTGGCCCGGTCGGGCCGCCGGCCGATCTCGCCGCCGGGCGAGTAGGCGTCGTCGTTCCGAACCTTCCGGTTGGCCGTGTAGTGATTGATCATCGAGTCCATGTTGCCGGCCGACACGCCGAAGAAGAGCCGCGGCCGGCCGAACTGCCGCCAGGCTTCGCAGGTGCTCCAGTCGGGCTGGGCGAGCACGGCCACGCGGAAGCCCGCCGCCTCGAGCAGTCGGGCGATCAGGCCGTTGGCGAAGCTTGGATGATCGACGTAGGCATCTCCGCTCACGAGCAAGACATCGATCGAGTCCCAGCCGCGGGCGAGCATCTCGTCGCGCGACGCCGGCGGGGGCGGGCAGGGGGTCGGTGGTGGCGTGATGGGGAGCGTCATGGGAGGCCTTCAATCCTACCCCCGCGGCGGCGTTCGGCCGCCGGCTGGTATATTCGGCACAACCGTCGGAGGTTTCATCGGTGTTCGCTCTCTCCTACCCCCTGCCGCGAGTCGCAGCGGCTTCTGTGGCGGTCTGGTCCGGCATGGGAGTGGGCCTCCTCCCCAGCGCCCGTGGCGAGCCGACGATCGTTGATGCCACCGCCTCGATCAGCGCGTGGATCGAGCAACTCGACGCTCCGCAGTTCGCCCGCCGAGAGGCGGCAAGCCGGTGTCTCGTCGAGGCGGGCGCGGCCGCAGTGGGGGCGCTCGAGGAGGCCATCCGGACCGGTGACCTCGAGGTCGCGAGCCGAGGTATCGGGATCATCGGCGAGATGCTCGCCGGCGGCGATGCTGATCTGTCTGCCGCCGCCGGGGAGGTGCTCGCGCGGTGCGCCGCCGACGAGCCGCTGCCGGCATCGAGGCTGGCCGCCGCCGCGCTCGAGTTTCACGATCTCGGGATGGCGGAGACGGCCCGCGACCGCCTGGAATCACTGGGGGCGGTGTTTCGCGAACGACCGGCGGTCGAACGCAGCGGGCTCGAAGTCGAGTTCAACGCCGCGTGGCAGGGCACGTCGCAGGATTTCCGGGCGTTGGCGCACGTGCGTGGTCTCGCTGGTGTGAGCGTTCACGGTGTTCCCATCGACGACGAAGCGATCGCCGCGTTGGCGGACCTCCGGCAGGTACAACGGATCGACCTCTTCGGCACCGGTGCAGGGCGGGAAGCGGCCCGCATGCTCGCCGAGAAACTGCCGGACGCCCGAATCGATGTCCGCAAGGGAGGCAGACTGGGCGTGAGTTCACTCGCCTTCGGGGGCCCGTGTGAGATCAGAACGGTGGAGCCGGGTTCCGCCGCCGACCAGGCCGGCCTGCGGAGCGGCGACGTCGTGCTCGCCATCAACGGGGAGCCCGTGACGAGTTTCGACGCGCTGACGACGCGGCTGGGAGACTGCGCTCCCGGAGAGGTGGTGCGGCTCGCGGTGGTGCGGGGCGGTGGCGTTGATGGCGAGCCTGAGCGGGTTGAGTGCGAGGTGCGGCTCGATGCCTGGTGAGGAGAGCCCATCGTCGCTGACGATGACGGAATCATGATGGGCAGAGCCGGAGGCCATGTCCGAGGCGATGCTGGAAACAATGAGCGGGGCAGGGAGGTTTCGATGGCTGGAGAGAATCGGGATGCCGAGGTGATCGATGTTCGCTGGCACGATCATGCGGTGACCAGGGCCGATCGTGAACGGGCCACGGGGCACAAGGGCTGCGTGCTCTGGTTCACCGGGCTGTCGGGCTGCGGAAAGAGCACGCTGGCCAACGCCGTCGATCGCCTGTTGCACGCGCGGGGCTGCCGGACGTTCGTCCTCGATGGCGACAACGTGCGGCTCGGGCTCAATGCAGCGCCGGCGCTCCTTCGCGACCGGCATGGCGAGGAGTTTGCCGCCCGATTCGGCCTCGGGTTTGGCGCGGCCGACCGGGAGGAGAACATCCGCCGGATCGGAGCCGTGGCCGATCTCTTCGCCCAGTCTGGCACCATCGCGCTCACCGCCTTCATCAGTCCCTACCGCCGCGACCGCGACGCCGTCCGCGCCATGCTCCAGCCGGGCGATTTCGTCGAGATCTTCGTCAAGGCGCCGCTTGATGTCTGCGAGGGCCGCGATCCGAAGGGTCTCTACAAAAAGGCCCGGGCCGGCGAGATCTAGGGCTTCACCGGGATCGACGATCCCTACGAAGAGCCGACGGCAGCCGAGCTGGTTGTCGATTCAGCGGCGAAGCGGCCCGCCGCGCTCGCTGAAGAGGTGATCGCGTGGCTCGAGCAGGCAGGCACGATCCCGCGGCGGGTCAGTTGCTCTTCTTGATCCACCAGTGGTTCTGCTTCATCTCCTTCGCGGGGCACTTCGCGAAGGCAGGGGGCTGGTTGCCCTGATACTGCTGGTGGCAGTAGTTGCATTCCCAGAGGCTGGTGGAGAAGCCGGTCACGGCCGAGGCCGACTCTGCCAGCAGCACGAAGCAGACAACGCAGCCCAATGCTGCGGCGAGAGATGCGATGGCCCGGCGACGCTCGCGGGCCGAAGTGGTGAATGAGGTCATGAGGGTTCTCCAAGGGTTTGGGACGTCACCGCCGCGTGGGGGCCGCAAAGCCAGAGGTACCCCTCGCGTGAGCGATATCCTACCGTGCCAGTCGACCGGCCGTAAGCCCGCAGGCTTCCCGTACAAGCTGACTGGCCGTGAGGCCGCGGGCAGCCCTGCTTCGCGGCTCGGGGTTGCCCATGCCCCGTCGCCGGACGTTCGGGGGGCTCGGGACTGCCCATACCCCGTCGCCGGACGTTCGTTGCGCCCATCCTGGGCTTCACTCACTCGGATGCCGCCATCGCTTCGCCATCCTGGCTGCGCTTGGCGTCATACGCCGGCTCGCGGGGCACGGGCAGCCCCTCGCTGAGTTCATACCGTCTTCGTACAAGCCGACCGGCCGTAAGGCCGCGGGCAGCGTCACGTTTGACTCAGGCCTCTCTGGCGCTCGACCCCACGCCTCACGGCGTTGGGCTTTTACAGGTCGGCACCGCCGGGGGCATGGCTGCCCCGGCGGGCGTGTCTCAAGCGAAAATCGGTAGGACGCCGATGTTTCGCGTGTCTCGTGTCTCCAGCGAAAATCGGCAGGATGCCGATGTTTCGCGTGAAGTCAGTCGATGAAGCCGGAAAGTTCTTCGCTGCGGGCGGGGGCCTGCAGCTTGCGAACCGCCTTGGCTTCGATCTGCCGGATTCGCTCGCGGGTCACCTTGAAGATGTGGCCCACTTCCTCGAGCGTGTAACTGTAGCCGTCGCCGAGGCCGTAGCGGAGTTTGATGATCTCCCGCTCACGGTAGGAGAGGCTCTTCAAGACCTTCGCGATCCGGTTGCGAAGCATCTCCTGGGCGGCGCCGACGGCCGGATTTTCGGCGCCGGTGTCGGGAAGCAGGTCGCCGAAGTGGCTGTCTTCGCTGTTACCCACCGGACGGTCGAGGCTGATCGGGTAGCGGCTCATCGCCGTCACTCGACGCGTCTCGTCCACCGGCGTGCCGGCCCGGGCGGCGATCTCTTCGATCGTCGGCTCGCGGCCGTATTCCTGGAGCAGTTGGCGGGCGACGTTCCGCACGCGGCTCATCGTCTCCACCATGTGCACCGGGATCCGGATCGTGCGGCTCTGGTCGGCCACCGCCCGGGTGATCGCCTGTCGGATCCACCAGGTGGCGTAGGTACAGAACTTGAAGCCACGGCGGTATTCGAACTTGTCGACCGCCCGCATCAGGCCCGCATTGCCCTCCTGGATGAGATCGAGGAAGGAGAGTCCGCGGTTGCGGTACTTCTTCGCGATCGACACCACCAGCCGGAGGTTGCCCTCCGAGAGGCCCCGCTTCGCCTGCTGATACTTCGCGAAGATGCCACGGATCTCATCGACCCGCCGCTTCAGGCTCCGCGGAGTATCCTGGCAGCTCTTGAGGATCTGCCGGTATTCCTCGACGAGCTTCGCACGGCCCGACGGGGGCTGCTTCGACTTCTTGTGGGAGTCGATCTTGCTCTTGAGCTCCTTGAGCCGGACGACGAACCGCTCGAGCGTCGGGATCATCGCCTCGATCCGCTGCGTTCGCAGACCGAGTTCCTCGATGAGTCGCACGCAGCGAGTCCGCCGCTTGCCGAGGCGGGACCACGCCTGCCGCCGCTCCGCCATGCGGTGCTTTTTCGAGAGGGCGATGCGGTAGTCGGCGCGGTTCTGGCGGATCAGCACGTCGAGCGTCTGCAGATTGTGCGGCAGACGGCCCAGGATCTGTTCCTTCTCCAGGCGGTCGGTCACCGAAACCTGCACCGTGCGGTCGAAGGGAAGCTCACCCTTGTGAACCCGCACGAGCACGCGATAAGACTGCTGGCACACGTATTCGCACTCGAGGAGTTTGGCGCGAAACTGTGCCCGCGTCCTCTCGATCTGTCGCGCGAGATGAATCTCCTGAGCCCTGGTGAGCAGGGGAATCTCGCCCATCTGCGTCAGGTACATGCGGACCGGATCGTCCGACCAGTTCTCGACCTGCTCGATGAGGGATTCTTCGGCGTCGCCGGATGCATCGACTTCGGCCTCGACCTCGGCCTCGATGTCGGCGTCTGGGAGCCCGCCGGCATCCGTGTCGTCGGCAAGGAGTTCGGCATCGGCTTCCTCGGCGTCGACGACCTTCTCGGTCAGTTCCTCGACCTCCTGGGGATTGGAGACGACATCGTCCTCGAGTTCATCCAGCAGCGAGTCGTACAAAGCGGAGCTCCTTCGCGAGTCGTTCGATCAAATCCATGGCCGGTAACCTCCGGCCCGCGGGGTGCCAGAGGCACCGATGCATCTTTCGGAGTCGGGTCAGTGTGATTCAAGGGGCGGGCAAGTCCAGTGGCGACATCTCTGCCCGTGCTCCCGCGAAGGGAGATGGACAGGGAGGCCTCCACTGAGTCGGAATCCAAGCCACAACCCCTCCGAATGCGGGTCGTGACCTCGCTCCGACGAACACTGGGCAAGCGGGCAAGAAAAAATGGGTACCATCGGCATCGTCGAGGGTTTCCTGGGGGTCGTAATATTTTGCCGCTGCCCGCCCCCCGGGGCCAGTTTTTTTTGAGGGGAAATTTGGTTTTTCGGCTTTTTGGCGGGTGCGAATGGTAAAAGAATCGGGCCGGAGAAGTTCTGCCGTCGCCGAGCGCCTTCCACCAGCAGGCCCGCGAGATCGTATGTCCAGCGTCGATCGGATCTTTCTGATTCCCTGTGCATGCTCCGCCCGCGTGGCGGTGACGGCGGGCCAGGCGGGCGACACGATCGCTTGCCCCGCATGCGGCCAGCCGGTCGCGATTCCACGCCTCCGCGACCTTGCCTCATTCGCATCACCACCGGCTTCCTCTGCCGTTGCGCAGCGAACCGGCTGGGACGCCGCGCGAGGCCTCGTGTTTGCAGGAGCACTGACCGCGATTCTCGGCGCGATCCTGGCCACGTCGCTGACCCGGATCGGCGGCCTGTTCTTCCGTCAGCCGGCCAGTGTGGCGGCGATCAGGGCCGCTGTGCGGTCGGCTCCCGTTGGCGACGTTCATGCTGCCTGGAAGGCGTCTTCCACGATGGGCGTTCACCGGCCGCCGACCGAAGAAGAACTGCGGCTGCAGCAGTTCGCCAAGACATCTTCAGGCATCGAGACGGTCGGCTGGGGTTTGGCATGCATCGGCGGGGTGATCGCGATCGCTGGTGGCTTGTTGATCGCGTCCGCAGGCGGCAAGAAGAAGGCGGCGTCATGAGGGCCGCCGAGGTCGATCACTGGCTGGCCGCCGGCCGGCTTCGGCGACCGATCGTTGCGGCGGTGCTGGCCGTGCTGCTGGCCGGTGGCCGCGTGGGCGCCGTCCGGGCCGCCCAGCCATCGCCAGGCGACCGCCGGGCAGGCATCTTCGGTCTCGAGGCCACCGGTGAGCGGTTCGTTTACGTGTTCGATCGGTCGGCCAGCATGGAGGAACCAGACGGCCGACCGCTCGCGGAGGCCAAACGAGAACTGCTCGCCAGCATCGACGCGTTGGGCGACTCCCGGCAGTTTCATGTCATCTTCTACAACGAACGGCTGACGATCTTCGCGCCATCGGGCCAGCGAGGTCGCCCCGTGTTTGCCGACGACGACACGAAGCGGGCCGTCGGCCGTTTCGTCGAATCGGTCGGTGCCGCAGGCGGCACGCGGCATGCCGAGGCGATCGCCGCGGCCCTGAAACTCGCCCCCGATGCCATCTTCCTGCTCACCGACGCCGACGAGCAGGATGACCTGAGCGAGGACGAACTCCGCCGGCTGACGCGATCCCTCGGCCGCACCCGCTGCCTCGTCGCGCAGTTCGGCGGCGCGGAGAATCGACGCTCACCACGGCTGGCCCGACTCGCCGCCGAATCAGGGGGCGGCTACAAGGTCGTCGATGCCGTCGGCGGCCCGCTGGGTGATGACGCGACGTCTGGTTTGGGCAGCCCGCGGCCTGACGGCCGGTCGGATTTCACGAACGGTGTAAACCCAACGCAGAGAGGCGTGGGGTTGAACCGGTGACAACGCGACGTCTGGTACGAACAGTTACCGGCGGGTGCTTTGCTGGCCCGAGCCCGCTTGGGGCTGGCCGGAGGTGGAGCCTGCTTTGGGCTTCTGCCACGCGCTGCCCATTGCCTCGATGCCGGCTGCCATGTTGGGGAACATCTCGCCCCACGACCGCTGCCCGCTGGCCGTGGGAGCCGGTCGATTCCGCGCGGTGGACTGCTGCGGGCGTTGTTGCAGGGCTTGTTGTGACGGCTGTTGAGCCTGCGGCTCGCGACGCCCGGTGGTCGGCGGCCCGTTCGAGGATGTTTGCCGTGAACGCTGCGCCGCAGGTGCCGGGGCAGCGCGGGTCTCCTGGGCCGTTCGGGCCGTCGGCGGTCCGGGAGGCTGTGGCCGCGGCGTGGTGAATGACGTGTCAGCCTGGAGGGCGATCCGTTCCGGGACCACCAGATATCGCCCGGCATCTCCTCCCGGCGACGTGCTTGCCGGCTGATTCAGACCCGGCGCCGAGGCCATCACCGACGGCATCGACGCAACATCGGCCACGATGGCTTCCGCCATCATGTCGTGATCGTCCTGCACTGGCACGGGAGTGGGCCGGTTCCGGTTCGACGGCGGCTCGATGTCGGTGGGGGATGGCGGCATCGGCGACTTCCCAGCGGTGGACGCGGCCGTGTCCGTCGCCTGAGGCAGCGGGGCCGGGCGGGTCGCCACCGTCGTCGGAGCCACGGAGGCTGCCTCACGGTGAGATTCAGCTACGGCGGGTTCGGCCGGAGTCGGCTCCGACTGCTTCGAGACCGTGACAGCCTCTGCGGGCGTCCAGAGGTCGGCCTGGGTCGATTGGGCGGGCGGACTCGCTGTGGCGGCCGGCACGGGGGCAGTGAAAGATTCGGCTGCGATGCTCGTCCCTGGCGATCGGCCGATGGCGTCGCTCCGAACGAGTTGTACCGCCAGCAGCGGCTGGCCCTCACGGATCGCATGACGAAGCACAAAGCCTTCGAAGGAGTCGCTCGCTCGGAGCGCCGATCCGGGCAGCATCGCCTTTGGCCAGTCCTTGAGCGCGACATCCCATACGGTCACCGGTGACCCCTGGGGCAGCGACCGCAGCGCGACGAAGATCGGCTCGCACTCCACCTGTGGCCGGCGCTGGGCCAGTTGCACATCAAGGATGCGATTGACGCCCATGGCCGCGGCAGCGCCGGCGATGAACGCGGCAGCGAACACGGTCAACGATTTCGGCCGATGGCGGGCGGGCGTGGGATTGCTTGGCGTCGCGGCAGACATACGTCGCTGGATCCTTGGAGTGAAGCGCTTCCCTTCCAAGATCGGCTGTCGGACACGCGAGCGGACACCTCCACCGTCCGTCCCGTCCCGGCTCCGCCAGCGTTCCATGAGTTCCCAGACTGCGCACCGACCGCGGCCGGCAGGCTTCGCCTATCCCGCCCGGTTTCTCGCGACCACTCAGCGCGAAGTGAGCGATGTGGACTCGTCGGGTTGCCTTTCGGCAGGATCCGGCGGTGCGAAGACGGGATCGACGCCGTGGGCCAACGGTCGAATGGCAAGCAGCCGAACGGTCGCCCGATCGCCGCGGCCGTGGTCTCGCAACAGACCGTCGCCCACCGTCACGGCGTCGTCGCCGGCACAGCCCAGCACGAGCAGGCCTCCCGGCGGCAGCGTGACATCGATGCCGAGATGGTCCATGCGGTGCTTTCGCTGTCCGGTCTCGAGACGAAACATCCCATCTTCGCCCACCCACGACTTCTCGACCGGCCCATGCTTGATTTCGGGAACCGCCTCGAGTCGCACTCGGCCATCGGCCACCGTTCGGGCTTCGAGCGCCAGTTGTGGCGTTGCATCGTGATAGGTCGCCCCACGGACTTCACCGGCGCACTGTTCCAGCAGCACGAGACTTTCGAGATGCGATGCCGTGACGAGTTCGCTTCGCCGGCCCGGCAGCAGTTGGAGCAGGCGACGGGCGAGGGCTGGATCCACTCCAGCCACGTCGCCGGCAGGCTCTGCCACGGAGGTGAATCGTTCCGCCAGATGTGGCGGCAGATGGCCCGTCACGACTCCCACGCGAATACCGTTGGCGTTGAGCCCGCGGCGGAGGGAATCACCGAGTGCCTGCTCGTCGACGAAGGTCCAGAGCTCCTCGCGAAGCAACTGGTCATGCTCGTCGCACCGCACGAAGAGCACCTCGAGGTGAATCGTCCGCGCTGCGGGCTTCGACCGGGCGGCATCTGTGTCCGTTGGCGCGTCGGCAAGGCCCTGCTGCTCGACGACCGTGGTGCCAGCCAGGCGGCAGCCCGCCGCAGCGGACATGCCGAGAATCATCAGCAGCCAGAGGGCGAGCGACGGTGTCGGCCGCATGAGGTGATGATCCACGGTGGGGCGTGGCGGAAGAGATGATGGGAAGGTGGGTAGGTAGAGAAAGTCGCGGGAGGGGTCAATCGACGTCCACCGCTCCGCACCGGCAAGGCAGGGCCCCGACCCGCCGATTCACGCTGTTTGCCCAGATCGCCGGAGGTGTCATGGCGGGCTCCCGTACCAGCCGACCGGCCTTCAGGCAGCCCTGCTGCGCGGCTCGGGACTGCCCATGCCCCGTCGCCGGACGTTCGTTGCGCCCATCCTGGGCTTCACTCACTCGGATGCCGCCGTCGCTCCGCCATCCTGGCTGCGCTCGTCGTCATACGCCGGCTCCGGGGCAC
>JBPCTA010000324.1:0-5252 GCA_051006595.1 Pirellulales bacterium | reverse complement strand
TCGACCGAAAAAAGCGGGGGGCCGGACGTTTTCACGTCCGGCCCCCCTTTGACTACCAGCCTTGTGGGCAGGCTGCAGCGGGCTTGTCACCCGATGCAGTCAGAGCTTACCGGCAGCGACGGCAGCCGCAGCCGCGACGACGTCCACCGCACTCGCCGCAGGCAGCGGCCGAAGCACCACCGCAGCTGTCCGAGGCCGAAGCCTCGCCACAGCCACCGCAGGCACCAGCCGAACCGGCGTCACCACAGCTGCTGCAGCCGCCGGCCGAGCCGGCATCGCCACAACCGCCGCAGGCGTTCTCAACGGGCACCTCGACGGCGACCGTCACGCACTTCTGAACCGGCACTTCCTTCGTCACCGTGTGGGGGACGCGGACCGTGTAGCTCTGGGTCATCGTCTCGGGAACGGAGTCATACGCCGTGACGGTGTAGGACTCTTCCTTCTGCTGGGGAACCATGACCGTGTAGGAAACTTCCTTGGTCATGGTCTCGGGCACGCACTTGGTCACCTGGTACTCCCGAGTCTTCGTCTCGGCGCGGTACTTCGTGACATTGACCGTGCGGGTCTTCTGCTCCGGCACCATCTTCGTGACGGTGTAGGTGCGGGTCCGCTCTTCCGGCACCATGGTGGTGACGGTGTAGTTGCGGGTCCGCTCCTCCGGACGGTACTTGGTGACGCTGACCGAGCGGGTCTTCGTCTCCGGCACCATCTTCGTCACGGTGTAGTTCCGAGTCCGCTCTTCCGAGCGGTACTTGGTGACGTTGACCGAACGGGACTTCTGCTCCGGCACCATCTTGGTGACCGTGTAGGTCCGGGTCCGCTCCTCGGGGCGGTAGTTCGTGACCGAGTAGGTCCGAGTCCGCTCTTCGGTACGGGTCCGAGTCACGTTCACCATCCGGCTCCGCTGCTCCTGACGGCACTTGCTGACCGTGTAGGAGTAGGGAACTTCCTCCGTCGTGCACTGGTAGGTCGTGACCGGGACTTCCTTCGTCTCACACGTCGGAACCCAGACACGCTTGCAGCACGTCTTCGGGGGGCACGGGCAGCCGCAGGCATCGGTGCCGGCCGAGGCAACCTCGACCTGCTCCGTCGCCCAGTGACCACCGCGGACCTGCACCGTCTTCGACGACTGGACCGGGACCCGCTTCTGCACGGTCCGGCTGCCGGTCATCTCCTCGGTGTAGGGCACGTTCACCGAGTAGGTCTGCTCGACCTGCTCGGTGTAGGGAACGTTCACCGAGTAGGTCGAAACCTTCTCCTCGGTGTAGGGAACCTGGACCGTGTAGGTCGAGGTCTTCTCTTCCGAAACCGGCACGTTCACCGTGTAGGTCTGCTCGACCGACTCGGTGTACGGGACCTGAACCGTGTAGGTCGAGGTCTTCTCTTCCGGCACGGAGGTCATCACCGTGTAGGTCTGCTCGACCTGCTCGGTGTAGGGGACCTGAACCGTGTAGGTCGAAGTCTTCTCTTCCTGCTTCGGCACCATCACCGTGTAGGTGGCGGTCTTCTCTTCCGAGACGGGAACGTTCACCGTGTAGGTCTGCTCGACCGACTCGGTGTAGGGGACCTGGACGGTGTACTCGGCCGTCTTGGTCTCCGTCACGTTCTTGTTGACCGTGTAGTTCACGGTCTTGGAACGAGTCTCGGGAACCTGCACGGTGACCGTGCGGGTCTTCGTCTCGGTCCGCGGGACGCGCTTGTTGACCGTGTAGGTCCGCTCGCGAGTCTCGGTGGTGTACTCAGTCGACGTAACGGTCTTCATCTCCGTGACGTACTGCTTCTGATACACCGTCTTGGTGCCGCAACCGCCACAGGCGGAACCGGCATCACCACAACCACCGCTGACGACGGCGCTGCCCTCGCAGCCACCCTCACAGCCGCCACCGCAGGCACCGCAATCGGCGGCCCAAGTGCTGGTGCACAGGGCGACGACGGCGAAGGCCGGCAGGAGGCAAGAAAGAACTTTGCGAATCACGCAAACCTCCAAGAAAAAGGAAAGGAACTGAAAGAATCGAGCAGGCTTTTCTCGAACGCGCCCGAACGTCGGTCGGTCGAAGAGACCCATCTCTGCAACGACCGAACAACTCGGCCGCCTGTTAAGTTGGATAGATTACGTTGACTAATCTGGCTTTCAAGGGTTTGGCCGGAAAAAATCACCATTTTCTCAAAACTGGTCTTTTTCGGAGCGTTTTATGGAGGTGTCTCGACCGCCTCGCGCCCACCAGAAATGGTGATTTGGCCACCTGCCCCATGGTTTTCCCGCACAAGAGGGGAAAGGGCCATTGGCCGCAACCCGCGGGGAAAACCCTTGGGGGACAGTGGCATCAGCACCTATAATTCAACGGTGGTGGGAAGCGAATGGGGTTTTTCCAACGGGGGGTCAGAACCATGGAAACCGTATTTGATCTGCTGCAGGCCAAAGGGCGGGGCTTCGTGAGCGTGACGCCGGCAGTGCGGGTGCGTGAGGCGGCGGATGTCATGAACCGCCACGGGATCGGCTCAGTCCTCGTGCTCGAAGAAGGGCGACTCATCGGCATCTTTACGGAGCGGGACGTGCTCCGGCGGGTCGTGGCCGAGTCACGGCCTCCTGAGTCGACATGCGTCCGCGAGGTGATGACGACAGACGTGCTCTGCTGCAGCCCCTGCATGCCGGTCGACGAAGTCGCTGAGTTGATGCGGGCCCGCCGAGTCCGCCATCTACCGGTCGTAGACGATGAGGGCCGTGTCGTTGGGCTGGTTTCGATCGGCGACGTCAACGCCCATCGATTCGCCACGTGCGAAGTGGCGCTCCATCAAGTGCAAGACTACATGTTCCGCCGAGCCTGATGCGGCCCGATGCGTGAAAGCCGACCGGCCGTGAGGCCGCGGGCAGCCCTGCTGCGCGACTCGGGGCTGCGGTCGCCGCCGATCAGCGGGCTTCCAGCAGTTGCTCGAACACTGGTCGCATGATCTCGGCCCGACGGGAGTTGCCGATCGTGCTGGGATGCTGCATATCGTCCAGGAAGCACTCGGCGGCGGGCACGCCGTCAGGCCCTAGGAACGCGGCGTTGGCATCGAGATAGACGAGTTTGCCGTCGGCGGGCGATGAATCGATGACGGCCTTCACCGCCGCATTGGCTTCGGCTTGCTGCGCTCGCTGTTCCCAGCGCTTGACCGTCGGAGAGATGGCCAAAAACACGATCGTCGCCTCGGGATGATCGCGGCGGAGATTCTCGACCACCCGCTCGAAGGCGGTGCGGATGTCCGCGGTGGAGACGCCGGCGTTCACGTCGTTGGTGCCAGCTCCGATCACGACCACCCGCGGCCTTGCAGCGGCGACGAGCCGGGGAGCGAAGTCCACCAACTCCACAAGACGGCAGCCGCCCACACCCCGGTTGAGGACGTTCATTCCAGGGAAATCGTCGGCAAGCGTGTTCCACATGCGGATATTCGACGACCCCAGCAACACGATGCCGCCGGCCTCGGGAGGCGATTCCTGGTCGAGTCGCTCATAGGCCGCCAGTTCGTCGTCCCATTTGGTCGGAGGTGGACCCTCGGCCGCGGTGGGCGAGGCTGCACCGGGTGACGGGGCGGCCGAGGCCGCTGCGGGCCGGGCGATCCCGGCCTCCGCGGGCTCGCTCGGAGCCGGAGCGACCGCGGGAGTGGCAGGCCCGGGCTGAGGTGCTGCCGCCGCCTGGTTTTTGACCAGCGGCTTCGCAAACACCTGCTTCCAGTCGGTGGCCATGCGGACCACCTGCCAGCCATAGCGTGCAGCCGCTTCGAGCGATTCCTTGCCGGGTTCGCCATAGGCCATCTCGCGGGCGTCATCGTCGTGGAGAACGAGAAGTTGCAGGCTCGGACGCGAACCCGACTGCGACCACCGGAGCATCTCGATGTCGCCCGTCGTGCCCACGTTGCCCACGGCCAGAATGGGCCGTCGGCCGATGTGCTCACCGATGCTGACGGGCTTCCGCTCCTCGTCGTTAAGCACGTGAATTTGGGGCACGACGACCAGATCAAGTCGTGTGTTGGGCGTCTTTTCATTCTCCGGAGTGGCCGATTCCACCTCGCGGAGTTCCGTCACGGGCCGTGAGGCGATCACATGCTCCGGACCGATGCCGTGCCAGATCTCAGCCGCGGGCCGCATGAAGTGCACGCCGCTTCCCGAGCAGATCCAGAGACTGAAACCCTTGGCTTTCAAAAACGCGATCAGCTCCTTCATCGGCTTGTAGGCGATCTCATCCAAGGGGACATCAAAGACGGGATGCCGCGCGGTGCGGATGAAATCACGCGCCTCGGCCTCCAGCCGCTCCTCGGGCACGCCCGCGAGCGTCGAGAACGTCAGATCGGTGAAGAACTTCTTGCCGAGTTTGCGGACGAACTCGAGATCGCCGGTGAGCAGGGTCGCATAGGGCTCCTCATGCGCGAGTTCCGGCTGCCGTTCCACGAGGGCCCGCACGCGATCGACCAGGAACATGCCGTGAAGAAGTGGCTTCTCGCAGACGAGCGTGCCGTCGTGATCGAAGACGGCGACCCGCTCGGCGGGCGGCACGAACGTCGGTGCCGAAGAGTCGGTGACGGAGGCGACAAACGCCAGGATCGCCTGCTTCGTCGGCCCGTCATTCCATGACGGGAGCGGGTCGCCCGCGACCGGAAGGCCGGCGGCGACGGGGTCGGCCGGCGGCTGCGGTGCGATGCCGGGTGCGGACCCAAGCCACACGGCGGCCGCGAGGAGACCGAGCGCGACCAGCGGGATGGCGACCGCCGACGTCGATGATGATGATCGGCCCGAACCTTGCTCAGACGCATCGTGGTGTGCGGGGGCCGCTGGTTCACGCTCGTGCGACATAACGCTTCACTCCTGCCTTGGGACCGAACCGCCCACACCATACCCTGCGATAGGGCGAGATGCGAGAAACGCCCCATGGGCAGGCGGCGGATTCCACCGCCTCGTCGGTGCGGCTATTCTCGCGACATGGGGGGAATCGTTCCCCGCCCCGCACGCCCTCGGGAGTCTCTCGCCATGCGCCATTCCCACCTCGCAGTCGTCGCAGCTCTCCTCAGCAGTGTTGTCCCGGTCGCCCGCGGCGATGTCTCGCTCAACAACATGTTTGGCGACCACATGGTCCTTCAGCAGGGGATCAGGAACAAAGTCTGGGGCAAGGCCGACCCGGGCGAGGCCGTCACCGTCACGCTCGGTGGGCAGTCTCAGGCGACGACCGCGGCCGCGGATGGAACCTGGCACGTGTTCCTCGATCCGGTGCAGGAGTACG
>JBPCTA010000323.1:0-11086 GCA_051006595.1 Pirellulales bacterium | reverse complement strand
GGTTCGGGCTGCGGGACTCCAGGCGGAAACGACGCCGATCGTGACCTTTGCCGTTGCCGAAAACGAACTCCGCAATCAGACCGCGGCCGACATGAGCGGCAGTTACGCCGCCTGGTGTTACTTCCAGAGCATCGATCGGCCCGAGAATCTCGCATTCGTGCGGAGCTTCAAGGCGAGGTATGGCGGCGACCGCACGACGTCCGACGTCATTGTTGCCGCCTACAACGGCGTGCGGCTCTGGGCCCAGGCCGTCCGCGAGGCGGAGACCGCCGACGTGCGACCGGCTCGCAACGCGATGCGACACCAGAGCCTGAATGCCCCGGAGGGCATCATCGCCGTGGATCCCGAGACACAACACACCTGGCGGCCGGTCTTCATCGGCCGGGTTCTGGCCGACGGCCAGTTCGACATTGTCTGGACCAGCCGCACCTCCGTGCGGCCGGTGCCATTCCCGATCTCGCGGTCGCGGCCTGTGTGGGAGGCTTTCGTCGCCGACCTGCAGCGACAGTGGTCGGGGCAATGGTCAAACCCTGTTGGCGCGGTGCGCGGTGGACTGCCGGAGGCAACCCCATGAACTCCTCCGCGAGTGGTGTCTTGCGTCGGTCGATCGCCGGCCGGTTGCTGTTCTGGTTTCTCGTGATCGCGCTGATCCCGTGCGCGATCCTCACCGCGATCACGGCCCGCATCGCGGCCACGGCGCTCGAGAAATCCGTGCGTGACAACCTCGTGCAAATCGCGGCCGGCAAGGAAAACGAACTGGAGGCCTATGCCGCGGAGCGGGTCCGCGACGGAGCGGCGTTTGCCCGGGGACCGACCTTTGTCGAGGCGATCCGCAAACTGTCGGCGGCCGCCGACGCCTCCCGTCTGCAGTCCGAGGGCGAGTCGTTTCGCGATTACCTCTCCTACGTCGCCACGGCATTCGACTATGCCGACCTGCTGCTGCTCGACACCGAGGGCCGCGTGCTGTTTTCGCTCTCCGATGCGATCCCCCGCAATGCATCGGTGACCGGGGGGCCGCTCGCCTCTTCCGAACTGGCGGCAGGCTTCGACCGGGCCCGGACACTCCTGCAGTCGGACCTCTGCGGTTTCCAGCCCTACGGGAAAACGGCCACGCCCCTGGCGTTCGTGACCTGTCCGGTCTTCGACGAAGGGCGAGTGACCGGGGTGCTCGCGCTGGGCATCGGCACCCAGCGGGTCTGGAGGATCCTCGCCGACCTGACCGGTCTGGGAGACACCGGCGAAATCCTCGCCGGCGAACTCGCCGGCAACTCCGTGCTGATCACGACGCCGCTCCGGCACGCCTCCAACGCAGCCTTCCGAATGCGCATCCCCCTGGCCTCGGCGACGGGCTCCTCCTTGCAGCGGGCGGCCTCCGGCGACCGCGGCTACGGTGCGGCTGTGGACTACCGAGGGTCCGACGTGGCTGCCGCCTGGTGCTACGTGCCCAGCTTCCGCTGGGGGCTCGTCGTCAAACAGGATGCTGGCGAGGCCTTCGGCCTCGTCCGATTCCAGCGTCTCGCGGTGATCGGGCTCTCGCTCGCCACGATCGTGGGCGTGACGGCCGCCGCGCTCGTGGTGGCCCGCACGATCTCGACGCCGATTCGCACCGCCGTGGCGGTCGCCAACCAGGTTGCCGGCGGCGACCTCCGCGCCGATGTGGGGGTTACCTCAGACGATGAGACCGGCGCGCTGCTCGCCGCGATCCAGACGATGACCAACGACCTCCGCGGATTGATCGGCCGAATCCAGCACTCCTCGGTGGCGCTCATCTCCACTGCGACGGCGATTCAGGCCACCGCCAGCGAGCAGCAGCAGGTGATCGCCGACTACGGCGCTTCCACCAGTGAGGCAGTCGCGGCGGTCAAGCAGATCTCCGTCACGAGCCAGGAACTGGTCCGGACGATGACCGAGGTCAACGACATGGCAGGCCACACCGGCAAGATGGCCACCGATGGACGGGTGAACCTCGCGGGCATGGACGGCACCATGCGGCAACTGGCCGAGAGCACCTCGTCGTTCGGCTCCAAGCTCGCCGTCATCAGCGAGCGGGCCGCCAACATCAACCTCGCGGTGACGACGATCACGAAGGTCGCCGATCAGACGAATCTCCTCTCCATCAATGCGGCAATCGAGGCGGAGAAGGCGGGTGAATACGGGCTCGGCTTCCTCGTAGTCGCCCGCGAAATCCGCCGCCTGGCCGACCAGACGGCCGTGGCCTCGCTCGACATCGAGCGGATGGTCAAGGAGATGCAATACAGCGTGTCGGCCGGCGTGATGGAGATGGACAAGTTTGCCGAACAGGTCAAGGTCGGCGTTCGCGAGATTGGCGCCGTGTCGGCGAAGCTCGGGGAGATCATCACCGCGGTGCACGGTATTTCCGGCCGCTTCGGCCAGGTGACCGAAGGGATGCGGGCCCAGTCGCAGGGGGCCGAGCAGATCCGTGAGGCGATGATCCGTCTCGCCGAGGGCGCGTCCCGCTCCGCCTCGTCGCTCAACGACTTCAATGGCGCCACCGTCCATCTCCGGGAGGCCGTCGGCGACCTCAAGGAGGAAGTGTCGCGGTTTACGATCTAGCGAGATGCAACTCCTCACCTTCACCGTCGCCGGCCAGACCTACGCGATCGAGTCGCGGCGGGTGGTGGAGGTGCTGCCGCTCATTCCCGCGCGACCGATTCCCCACACCCCCGATTACGTGCGGGGTGTCTTTACCTACCGCGGCCGCCTCGTGCCGCTCGTCGACCTGGGGCTCCGGCTGAACGCCGGGCAACTCGCCGAACGCCTCAGCACGCGGGTCATCGTGGTCGAGACGACCCTCGCAGGAGGGGCGCCCCAGATGCTCGGCCTGGTCGCCGAAAACGTGATCGCGATCTGCTCCGCGGAGGATGCCGAGGCGTCGCTCCCGCCGTTCGACTTCCACGACGCGGCGTTTCTGGGCAAGATCCTCCGCATCGGTGGCCGCACGATCCAACTCATCGTGATCGAGCATCTTCTGCCGGCAGGTGTCTCGACCGGACTCTTTCCCGCCCCGATGACCGCGAGCGATCCATGAGCATGGCCGACGCGGAAAACCTGCTCCGGGACTGGATCGGACTCGACGCCGACACAATCGGCTCGGCCACCGTCGCGCGGGCGATCCGGGGCCGGATGGCGGCCATCGGGATCACCGACATCGACGCCTTCGTCGCCGTCGTGCGTGCCGATGCGGCCGAGCGGGATCGACTCGTCGAGGAGGTGATCGTCGCGGAGAGTTGGTTCTTCCGCGACCCTCAAGTATTTCAGTTCGTGGTCAACGTCGCAGCCACCCTCGTCGGCCTGCCCGGCAGGTCGCCCGTGAGAATCCTCTGCGCTCCCTGTGCGTCGGGTGAAGAACCCTACTCGATGGCGATGGCCTTCCTCGACGCCGGGCTCTCCAGGGAGCAGTTCGTGATCGACGCGATCGACGTCAGCCATGCGTCGCTCGAACGCGCCCGCAGGGGCAGGTATTCGGCCAATGCCTTTCGCAATGCCGACTGTTCGTTCCGCGACCGCTGGTTTCAAATGGATGGCAGCACCGCCATCATCGATGAACACGTGCGGTCGAGCGTGCGATTCGCCTGGTCGAATCTCCTCGATGAGGGGTTCGCCGCCGGCCGCGAACGGTACGACGTCGTGTTCTGCCGCAACCTGCTCATCTATCTCACCGAAGAGGCCCGACGGCGGGTGGAGCGAACGCTCGATCGACTGCTGCGACCCGAAGGAATTCTCGTGCTCGGAGCCGCGGAGCCTCCGATCATGAAAGGTGACTGGATTCCAGCCGGAACGGCCTCGGTGTTCGCACTTCGTCGAGGCATCCATCTCCCGAAGATGCCGCCGAACCAGGCCGCAAGCGGGCCGGCACCACAGGCGTCACGACCTGGACGGCCCACGACTGCCCCGCCGATCGCGGGCCCGCGGGAACCGACATTCAACGATCGGCCAACGGCCCCCTCGGGCCGCATCCCGACGACCTCGCCTGCCCCATCCGTTCCATCGCTGCAGGACGTTCTCGAGCAGGCCGGCGCGCTGGCCAATGCACGGCGGCACCTGGAGGCCCTCGAACTCTGCGAGCGTTCCCGCACGGCGCTCGCCCCCTCGCCCGAACTGTTCTTTCTGATGGGTATGCTGCACCAGTCGCTGGGCGACGGCGATCGCGCCGAAGGCTGCTTCCACAAGACGCTCTACCTCGACGCAACCCACGAGGAGGCCCTCTTGTCGCTCGCCCTGCTCGCCCGACAACGGGGTGACGACCGGATGGCCGATACCTATCGCCAGTCGGCGGCCCGCGTGCTCGCCCGAAAGGCCGCTCCCTGATCGACAAGCACCGACACGAAGCCCTCTCCATTCAGCCGCCCATGCCCGAGTGCTGGCGAATCATCGGTGTGGGTGGCGATCGCAGTTGTCCCGAACTGAAGGCATTCATTCACTGCCGCAACTGTCCGGTGCTCGCCGACGCTGCCCGCACATTCTTCGACCGTGGCGCCCCAGAAGGCTATCTCGACTCATGGCGGACAATCCTCGAGGAGCCGGCCGAGGTGACGCAAGCGGCCGACACCAGCGTGCTCGTGTTTCGAGTCAACAAGGAGTGGCTCGCGCTGCCCAGCAGCGTGTTGGTCGAGGTCACTCCGGCCCGAATGCTCCACGCGGTGCCTCACCGCACCGGAACCCCGCTTGCCGGCATCGTCAACATTCGCGGCCAACTTCAGTTGTGCGTGTCGCTCCACACGGTGCTCGGGCTGCCCGGCGGCCCGCGGCTTCGAGCATCGGGCGAAGGACATGCCTCGGAGGGAACGCCGCGCTTGATCGTGATCGATCGTGAGAGTGCGAAGGGAGCTGAGCGGTGGGTCCTGGGGGTCGACGACGTGGCGGGCGTGCATCGTGTCGGCCGTGCCGATCTTCGTCCGGTTCCGTCGACGGTGAGTCAGGCCGCCGCACGATGCTCCTCGGCACTGTTCGAGTGGCAGGATCGAACGGTGGCCCTGCTCGACGAGGTCCGCCTCTTCGAGTCGCTACGCGACCTGGTTTCGGAATGAGCGGAGGGCGCGGTCATGGCTGACGATCTGAGCGGTTTCTCGATGCTGGAGTTGTTCCGGCTGGAGGCTGAAAGCCAGACGGCTGTGCTCTCGGCCGGCGTGCTCGCCATCGAGGAACTCGAGAAGTCGCCGCAGACCGTCGAGTCGATGATGCGGGCGGCCCATTCGCTCAAGGGCGCCGCGCGAATCGTGGGCCTCGATCCCGCGGTGCGGGTGGCGCATGCGCTCGAGGACGTCTTCGTGGCGGCCGGAAAGGGGCTGTTCCGCGTCCAGCCGAGGCACGCCGACCGGCTGCTCGCCGGCATCGATTTCCTCGCCGCGATTGCCAAGGACAACGACGCCCTCGAGCCGACGGCTCCCTGGCCGGCCCGCGCGGAGCAGCTCGTCGCCGAGCTTGTCGCCATGGTCATCGAACCGGTCGCCGAACCGGTCGGCGTACCCGCTGCGGCGGTGGCACCACCCGCCACGGCGGTGCCCGCCACGACGGTAGCCGCCGCCGAACCGGCCGCCGTGACTGCAGCCTTGGTGGAGCCGGCGGCTCCCGTGATTCGCCCTGCCGAGCAGGCCGACCGCGTGGTCCGCGTGTCGGCCGACAGCCTCACCCGACTCGTCGGCCTCGCCGGCGAATCGCTCGTGGAAACCCGGCAACTGCGGCCGTTTGTCGATGGGCTGCTGCAGCTTCGTGCGACGGACGTCGATCTCTGTGACGCGATCGCCGCGCTCGATGAGAAGCTCAAATCCGGTGAAGTTGCCGTGCCGGCGACCATCATGGCGATGCTCACCACCCTCCGGGAGCGGGCCGATGCGAATCTCGCGACGCTGACCAAGCACGTGGAGGATTTCGAGAGTTTTGCCCGCCGCAACGAGGATCTCTCCAACCGCCTCCACCACGAGGTCATCGTCAGCCGCATGCGGCCGCTGGCCGACGGGATCCGCGGGTTTCCCCGGCTCGTCCGCGACGTCGCCCGCTCGCTCGGCAAACAGGTCCGTTTCGAGGTCCGTGGAGAGCAAACGGGCGTCGACCGCGACATTCTCGACAAGCTCGAAGCCCCGCTCTCGCATCTGATCCGCAACTCCCTCGATCACGGGATCGAGTTGCCGGCTGATCGCGAGACCTCCGGCAAGCCGCCGACAGGCACGATCCTGCTCGAGGCCCGGCATCGCGCCGGCATGCTTCAGATCACACTCACCGACGACGGCCGCGGCATCGACGTCGAGCACCTGCGAAGCAAGGCCGTGACACGCGGACTCGTCGCCCGGCAGGTGGCGGACCAACTCACCGAACTGGAACTCCTGGAGTTTCTCTTTCTTCCCGGCTTCTCCACGAAGGATCAGGTCACGGAGATTTCCGGTCGGGGCGTGGGCCTCGACGTCGTGCAGAGCATGGTGAAGAGCGTCGGCGGCAGCGCCCGCGTCGCGACCCAGCACGGACGCCAGACCGTGTTCACGCTGCAACTGCCGATCACCATGTCGGTCATCCGGGCGCTCCTCGTCGAGATCGGCGGCGAACCCTACGCCTTTCCGCTGACGCGGATCGACCAGATCCTGTTTTGCAGGACCGGCGATATCCGCACCGTGGAGGGCCGGCAGTACTTTGACCGCGATGGCGTGTCGATTGGCCTGGTGATGGCCGCCCAGATCCTGGAGACGGCGGCATCCCCGCCGACCGACCCCATGCCGGTGGTTGTGATCAGCGACCGCGGCCAGCAGTTCGGCATGATCGTCGATTCCTTCCTCGGAGAGCGGGATCTCGAGGTCCGACCGCTCGATCCCCGGCTCGGCAAGGTGCCCGATGTCAACAGCGCGTCGCTGCTCGAGAATGGTGACCCGGTGCTGATCGTCGATGTGGAGGATCTCGTCCGCTCCATCGACAACGTGCTCATGGGCCGGCGACTCTCCAGGGTGGAGTTCGAGCGCATGGCCGAGCAAGCGCGGCAGCGCAAGCGGATTCTCGTCGTCGATGACTCGATCACCGTCCGCGAACTGGAGCGGCAACTGCTCCAGGCCCGCGGATTTGCCGTGGACGTCGCGGTCGATGGCATGGACGGCTGGAACGCGATCCGTGGCACCCACTACGATCTCGTGGTCACCGACGTGGACATGCCGCGGATGGACGGGATCGGCCTCGTCTCGCTCATCAAAGCCGATCCGGCACGCCGAGAAATCCCGGTTGTGATCGTTTCCTACAAGGATCGGGAGGAGGACCGGCTGCGGGGCCTGGATGCCGGGGCCAACCGCTACCTGACGAAGAGCAGTTTCCACGACGAGACCTTCGTCGATACGATCATCGATCTGGTTGGTGAGGCCGTGTCGTAGCCGGGATCGGAGCCTTCATGAGAATCGCGATCGTCAACGACCTCCGGGCGGCATGCGAAGCCCTGAAACGGGTGGTCGGCAGCCTTCCCGACCATCAGGTGGCATGGACGGCGAGCGACGGCGTCGAGGCGATCGCCATGGCGCGGCGCGACCGTCCCGACCTGATCCTCATGGACCTGCTCATGCCGCACATGGACGGGGCGCAGGCCACGCGGCAGATCATGTCGATCGCGCCGTGCGCGATCCACGTCGTGACGGCCACTGTCAGCGGTAATATCTCCCTTGTCTACGATGCCATGGGCTATGGCGCACTCGATGCCGTCGACACGCCCATGCTCGGCCCAGCCGGCGAGGTGAGCGGAGCCGGCGCGCTCGTCGAGAAAATCGGCACGATCGCCAAGCTGGTGGGGGCGACGACAGACCCGCAGCGGGTGCGACGCGCCGTGCCAGGGGCGACACCGCCGCGGCTGCTCGTCGTCGGCGCTTCGACCGGCGGCCCCAAGGCCGTTTCCGACCTGATCTTTCCTCTTCCTCAGGATTGGAACGTCGCGGTCGTGGTCGTGCAGCATGTCGACGTGGCCTTCGCGCCGGGGCTGGCCAAGTGGCTCGGAGATCGCACCGGACGCCCCGTTCGCGTCGCCGAACATGGCCAGGAACCGCTCGCCGGCGACGTGCTCCTCGCGGGCACGAACGACCATCTCGTGCTCACCAAGTCGCGGACGCTCGAATACCGTCAGGAGCCCCGAGACGTGTTCTTCCGACCCAGCGTGGACGTGTTCTTCGAGAGCGTGTCCGAACACTGGCAGCAGCGAGGCGCTGCCGTCCTGCTCACGGGAATGGGCCGCGACGGCGCCAAGGGCCTCCTCAAGCTGCGGAGCCGTGGCTGGCATACGATCGCCCAGGATGAAGCATCCAGCGTCGTCTTCAGCATGCCGAAGGCCGCCATCGACGCGGGCGCTGCCTGTGAAGTGCTGGGCATCACCGCGATGCCCAGGGTGATTGCGGCTCGCATGGGCATGTAGGGCCGTCCGCCAATCAGGATTCAGGTCTGTTCGACGAGCCGCATGACCTCGAGGACGGTGGCCTCGTCGCGGCCAGGGCAGCCGATGACCTGCACACCGAGAGGCAGGCCATGACTGCCACGATCGGCAGACCGGGCGGCGCGAAGGACGGGATCGATGCTCCACGGGCGGGCGTGTCGCTCGTCATCCCGCACGGTGGTCACGGGCACGGCTCCGGCCGGCAGGTCGAGGAGATTTGCAAGCAGGCAGGGCGACGCTGCGAGCACCAGTCGGGCCGCGGTGCCGTGCCGCATGGCCGGCACCGCCGAGACCGGGCAGACGACGGCGTCGCAGCCGGCGACGACCGCTGCGAAGCGGCCGGCCAATGCATCGCGATCCGCAACCAGTCTGACGAGCTCGGCGTGCGTCCGCGGACCGGTGCGGAGCACTCCCTCCGCCTCGATCTGACTGCCGACGAGTCGCGCCAGCGTCGCGATCAACGGCCGCCAACGCCGCGGCAGTCCGGCGATCGCGAGCAGTTTCCGGACGCCCGGCATCGGCCGCTCACCCCCGAACAGCCGGCGGATATCGGCGCCACCGTCGGCGGCGAGGATCGCGAGCAACAACCATGCGGCCTCGGTCGCGATCGCACTGTCCACCCGGAGGGTCTCGACGCCATGCCGCGAGAGCCGCTCAACCGCTTCCTGCACGGCCCGCTGAATCGCGGCCGCCGCGGGGATCGGCCCAGCCTCGTCCCACCACGCGATCCGCCGAATCGATACCTGGCTCTGATTCCTCAGCCCCACAGCGGCCAAGGCCAGGGCCAAATCGTCAACACTTCGTGCGAGGAAGCCGGCCCGCGGCCGCACGGCCCGCACGGCCGGCATTGTGTCGAAGGCCCCGCCATCGCCGAGTGCCGTGGTGCGGGGCATGATCGCAGCGATGCCGCAGGCATGGGCCGGCTGCCGCAGGCTGCCGGCGAGGTCATTCGCCACGGCCAGCGGAACCACGCCCGCGGCGACGGCTGCCGCGTCGCCGCCGCTGGAGCCGCCCGGCCCGCGGCTGGGGTCGAGGGGATGCACCGTGCGTCCCCAGAGTGGATTGCCGGTTTCGTGGAGGTACAACGCCTGAGGCACGTTTGCCTTGCCGACGATGATCGCTCCAGCCGACCGCAGCCGGGCAATCAACGATGCATCCTCCTCGTCGAGGACGTGCCGGCGGGTCACCAGGCCCAGCGTGGTCGCGAGCCCTCGCACCGCGAAGCAGTCCTTCACACTGGTCGGCACGCCGGCCAGCAACGCCTCCTGGCCGAGTTGCCCGGCGGCCACGCGGGCATCGATCGCTGCGGCCTCGACTGCCGCGGCCTCAAACCGCGGCTGCACGACCGCATTGAGTGGCTGAGCGACGGCTTCATGCCGAGCCCGATGGCGTTCGAGCACCTCCACGGCCCGCAGCCGGCCGGCCGTCACGTCCCTCGCGATATCGACAGCCGAAGGGGACGATCCGTGGCTCCTCGAGAGACTGCCGCTGCGGGCCCGGGCCTGGTCGTCGCTCACAGATCGGGCAGGCCGAACGGGTCTGGCTCGGCCGGACTGGCCGGTCCGGCGGCCCCCGTCTCACTTCCACCCTCACCCGCGGGCGGCAATGCGGAATGAATGTCTGCCGCCCAGATCACGTTTCCGTCCATCGCGAGTCCGGTGAGGAGGATGAGATCGCCGGTCAGCGCAGCGGGTTCGGATCGAGAGATGACCGCGAGTTCCCGAGTTCTGCCCCCCGCCTCCACCACCGAGACCCGCGAATACCAGTAGGGCCCCACCTGCCTCGTCTCAGCGAACGTCGCCGGAACGACCACGCCATCGCCGCCGCGTTTGGCATAGGCGAGCCAGTTTCGCGAGAGCCTCGCCAGATCGTCGAGGCGTTCCGGTCTAGCCGAGATGCCGGCATAGAGTTCGGCCACCGCGGACGGTGCCTCCGCCAGCGGACGCCCTGAGTCGGCGGCGACGTGCTCGAGCATCGCCCACTCCTCCGCCACGCGGGCCATCTGCTTGTACCACTCGACGAGCGCCGTCGTGCGGCCTCGATCGGCGGAATCGGCCGTGGCGTTGACGGCGTCCAGCGCCGCCATCGCATCCGCAACCGCAGTCTCGACCCCGGACAGATCGAGCGGCTCCGGCTGGGGCATCACCGCCGCCACGGGCGGCACCTGCGAAACAGGATCGCTGACCGGCATCGCCGGCTCGGACTCGGGCACGAGGCCCTCGAGATCGTCGAGGGACGGCTGCGGCACCGGAACAGACGCCACGTCGTCGGCGGGAACTGCCATAGCGGCGAGCTTCGCCGCTGCCTCATTGGCCGCCTCATCCGCGACCGGCTCCACTCCGGCGACTGCCTCGTCGGCCCCGGGCATCGGCTCATCGACGACACGATCCCCGGCGACATCCTCACCGGCCTGCCGGGGTGGGGTGGGTTCCGCGACGGCGGGTTCCTCGGTCGCTGTCTCTGCGGACGCCACCGGCTGCTCCACACCGGCATCCGTGCTCGCCGCATCGACCGTGGCCAGATCGTCGAGCGAGGCCGCTGCCGACAGATCAGGGCCACCCGCGACGCGGGTGGCCGAACCCTTCTGGAACTCCGCGGGTAAGAGGAAGGCGAGCGACTCCGGCACCTGTTTCGTGATCTTGAGGGGGTCTTGCTTCAAACCCCAGATCAGGATCCCGAGCG
>JBPCTA010000322.1:0-7970 GCA_051006595.1 Pirellulales bacterium | reverse complement strand
CAGTCATGCGCGGCCCGGCCGAAATCGCGACGATGGCGTGATCGGCACCTTCCGCCGGGCCTCAGGCGGCTACGGCTTCGTGCGGCCGCTCGACGCCACGGCCGGCGACCGCTCCGGCGATATTCATATTGCGGCGGTGGCCGCCCTCGATGCCGCGTCGGGCGACACCGTCCGCGTTCGCCTGTCGCAGGGGATCGATGCCCGTCGGCCCGGTCCCTCCGGCGAGATCGTGGAGATCGTCAAGCGGCGCACCACCCGCTTCGTCGGCTCCTACTTCGAGGCGGCCGGCATCGGCTGGGTGCAGATCGATGGCACGGGCTTCGCGCGGCCGGTGTCGGTGGGCGATCCGGGTGCCAAGGGCGTGCATCCGAAGGACAAGGTCGTCGTCGAACTGGTGCGGTTTCCGACCCATCTTCGCGACGGCGAGGGAGTGGTGGTCGAGGTCCTCGGCAAGGCCGGCGACGTCGGCGTCGACACGCAGACGGTGATCCATGAGTTCGGACTGCCGGGCCCGTTTCCCGAGGAGACCCTCGACGACGCGCGGCTGCAGGCCGACCGCTTCGACGAATCGGTGCCCGCCGACCGCCGCGATCTCACCGATCGCATCATCATCACGATCGATCCGGTCGATGCCCGGGATTTCGACGACGCCATCTCGCTGGAGCGAGTCGAGCGTGGCCACTGGCTGCTCGGAGTCCACATCGCCGACGTCTCACACTTCGTCCGCGAGGGTTCGCCGCTCGACCAGGAAGCCCGCACCCGCGGGACGAGCGTCTATCTTCCCGATCGGGTGATCCCCATGATCCCCGAGATCGTTTCCAACAACCTCGCGAGCCTCCAGCCGGGCAAGGTTCGCTATGCGCGAACATGCTGGATCGAGTTCACGCCTGAGGGCATCCCCGTCCACTCGGCCGTCGAGTCCACGGCCATCAAGAGCTGCCGCCGGTTCACCTACGAGGAGGTCGATGTCTTCCTCGCCGATCCGGAAACGCCCGCGATCGAGATGCCGGCCGAGGTGCGGTCGCTGCTCGGTCGGATGCGGGATCTCGCGAGGATCCTCCGCAGCCGCCGCATGGCGAAGGGCTCGCTGCAGCTCGAAATGCCCGAGGTGAAGATCGATCTCGACCGCGACGGCCGGGTGGCTGGCGCCCACGTCGTCGAAAATACCGAGAGCCACCAGATCATCGAGGAGTTCATGCTGGCGGCGAACGAGGCGGTGGCCTCGGCGCTCGCCGTCGCGGGTGCCGGCTTTCTCCGGCGGATCCATCCCGCCCCGGATCCCCGGAAGCTCCGTCAGCTCACCGAGTTTGTCTCGGAGCTCGGCTTCGAGGTCGATTCCCTCGAGAGCCGCATCGAACTCCAGCGACTGCTCGACATGGCCCGTGACAAGCCCGAGGAGCATGCCGTCCACTATGCGGTCTTGCGCAGCCTCACCCGCGCGGCCTATGGCCCGCAGGAAGACGGCCACTACGCCTTGGCCAGCGACTGCTACTGCCACTTCACGTCGCCCATCCGTCGATATCCCGATCTCACGATTCATCGGGCGCTGGCAGCGCTGGCGCGCGGCCGCCGTCCGCCAGCCGACGGTCTCGTGAACCTCGGCGGCGAATGCTCCGATCTCGAACGTCGAGCCGAGTCGGCCGAGCGCGAACTCGTGAAGCTGAAACTGCTCAATTTTCTGAAGTCGCGGATCGGCGAGGAGATGGACGCGGTGATCACGGGGGTGGAGGCATTCGGACTGTTCGTGCAGGGGCTGGCGTTGCCCGCCGAAGGGCTCGTGCCGCTCGACGCGTTGCCGGACGACACCTACCGCTACGATCGTGCGAGCCACAGCCTCTCGGGCCGCAGGCCGGGGCAAACCTTCCGGCTCGGCGACCGGCTCCGCGTGGCGGTGGCCCGCGTCGATACCGACCGCCGCGAACTCAACTTCAGGCTCATCGGCCGGGGCCGCACGCCGCAGGCGGGCATGCGGGATCGCCGCGGCGGCCGACCTGGAAAGTCAAAGGGGTCGGCACAGGGCACGACCAAGACTGGCAAGCGTTCCAAGCAGCGCGGAGGCGGCCGCGACTCCACAAGAGGCTCCAAGCGGAAGCGCCGCTGAACGCCTCTGGCATCTGGCACGCTCCCCATCCACTCCTACAATGCCGGCCGCGGCGACAGTCCAGAGCGACCTGCGCCACCACCGACGCCGCTGCCTCCTCTCGAAACGGATGCTCCTCCCGTGACCCACCAACCGCTCGCCACGCCGCTCGTCCACTGGCACGAGTCCCACGGCGGCCGCATGGTCGATTTCGCCGGCTGGCGGATGCCGGTCCAGTATTCGTCGATCGTGGACGAGCATCTCGCCACTCGCCAGGCGGCCGGAATGTTTGACGTCTCGCACATGGGCCGGCTGGCGATCACGGGTCCGGGATCGGGTGACTGGCTCGAGTCGCTGCTCACGCGGCGAGTCGCCGACATCGCGGTCGGCCAGGCCCGCTACACCCTGATCACGAGCGACGCCGGGCTGGCCGGCGTGACGGTGCTTGACGACGCACTCGTCACCCGCGAGATCGACGCGGCCGACGGTTCACCGCGGATGGCGATGGTGGTCAATGCCAGCAACCGCGACCGCGTGGTGGCCTGGCTGCGGTCGCGGCTTCCGGCGGCTGGCGTCAGCCTCGACGACCGCACGTTCGAGACGGCGATGATCGCCGTTCAGGGGCCGCGGGCACTCGACATCGTCTGCGGCCTCTGCAACGCCGACGATGCATCCCGCATCCGCGGGCTCGGCAACTATCGGGCCACGCAGGCCACGGTCGCCGGCCAGCCGGCGACCGTGAGTCGCACCGGCTACACCGGCGAGGACGGAGTCGAGATTGTCGTCGCCGCGGAGGCTGCCGTGGCGGTCTGGCAGGCATTGGACGACGCAGGGGCCCCGCACGGGCTGCGACCCTGCGGTCTTGGGGCCCGCGACACCCTGCGACTCGAGGCGGGCATGCCGCTCTACGGCCACGAACTCGTCGCCGACAGCGATCCCTTTGCGATCGGGCTCGGCCTCGCCGTGAATCTTGACGACCAGACGGGTCAGCCACGGCGATTCCCTGGCGGCGATGCCCTGCGGCGGATGCGGGAGGCGGGATCGCCGCAGGTCCGGGTCGGCCTGGCGTTCGACTCGAAGCGGGCTGCCCGCGAGGGCAGCCGCGTGGTCGCCAACGGACACACCGTCGGCACCGTGACGAGCGGCAGCCTCGCGCCCACCCTCGGTCATGCGATCGCGATGGCGATCGTCGATCGAGACGTCGCCGTCCCAGCCACACCCCTCGACGTCATGATCCGCGATGCCGTGCAGCCGGCCACGGTTGTTTCCCTGCCCTTTTACCGCCGCCCCGCCCCACGAGGCTGACCGCATCCGGTATTCTGCCCTGCACGCGATCCACCTCGCGGCCGATCCGACACCGTTTCCGAGAGGAGCCCTGCCATGTCCGCCGATCTGAAGTTCGCGAAGACGCACGAATGGATTCGCCCCGAGGCCGACGGTCTGGCCACCGTCGGTGTGTCGTCGTATGCCGTGGAGGCGCTGACCGATCTCGTCTTCATGCAGTTGCCGCCGGTCGGCAAGAAGGTGAAAGCCGGCGAGTCGATCGGCGAGATCGAGAGCGTGAAGGCGGTGAGCGATCTCTACGCGCCCGTGTCGGGCGAGATCGTCGAGGTCAACACGGCGCTGCCGAGCCAACTCGAGACCCTCGGCAAGGATCCCTACGGTGCCGGCTGGATCGTCCGCATCCGGCCCGACGCTCCGTCGGAGTTGGGAAATCTGATGGATCAGTCGGCCTACGAGGCCCTCGTGAAGTCGTGACCGCGGCCGTGCTTCCCGTCTGGTGGGATCCGGCCGGCGACGGCCCGGCCAACATGGCCGCCGACGAGTTGCTCGCCGATGAGGCGGAGCGGCGGGGCGGGCCGGTGGTGCGAATCTATGGCTGGACGACGGCCACCGTGTCGCTCGGGGCGTTCCAGCGACTGGCCGAGGCGGAAGCGTGCGCGGCGATCGCCGGCCTGCCGCTGGTCCGGCGGCCGAGTGGCGGGGGAGCGATCATCCACGGGTCGGATCTCACGTATGCCGCAGCCGTGCCCAAGGGGCATCCCTGGGGGAGCACACCGCAGGCGCTGTACGATGCCATGCACGAGGCCATGGCGACCGTGCTGGGACAGATCGGAGTCGCGGCCCGGCTCCATACGCCGACCGACGCGGATCCACCAGCGGATGCATTTCTTTGCTTTGCGAGACGTTCTGCCGGAGACCTCGTCGCTCCGCCTGCCGGGAGCCCCGCCTCCGCCGGCGATGCGAAGATCATGGGCAGCGCCCAGCGGCGGCTGGGGACGGCCGTTCTGCAGCATGGCAGCCTCCTGCTTGCCGCCAACACCGCCGTTGGCCAGGAAGCGCGGCATGCCGGCCTCGCCGAACTGGTCCCCAGCGGCGGCTCCTCGAAGGATGCAGGGGGCTGGCAGGGCAGGAGCATCGCCGATCTCTGGCTGGGTCGCGTGGCCGAATCACTCGGAATCGTCAGGGAGTTCCAGCCTGAGCCGTTCCGGATCGGCCGCGAGGACGCGATCGAGCTCCGAGCGGCAAGGTTTCGGGATCCGCGATGGACCGGCCGAAGGTGAGTTCCGGCGAACCCCACTGGTTTCGTTGGCCTCGCTATTGATATGCTTGTGATGGTCCGCTTCCGCAATGGCCTTGCGCCATGGTCGCCCGCGCAGGTTCGCCTCCCACCCAGTCCGGCGCCCGTCAGGCCCCCCATGATCGCAAAACTGATCGTCGCCTCGGGCAAGAGCGCGGGTCGCAGTATTGCCATCAAGCGAAACCAGCTGCTCATCGGCCGGGCCGAGCAGTGCGATGTGCGTCCCTTGAGCGAAGAGGTGAGTCGCCGTCATTGCGCGATCACCGTCGGCCCCTCGGAAGTCTGGGTCGAGGATCTCAAGAGTCGTAACGGCACGCTCGTCAATGGCGTCAAGATCACGGAACGCACGAAGATCGTCGATGGCGACATCATCAAGGTCGGATCGCTGGAAGTGAAACTCTCCTGCACGGCCCCCACAGCGCAGCCCGGCGGCTCCGAAGACGACGTCTCCCGCTGGCTGATGGCCGACGATCAGCCCGCCGGCATGTCCGACACCACCCGCTCGTTGCAGGCAAGTCCGGGCGACTCCTCGACCGACATCGACGCGAGCAATATCCACGGTGCCACCGCAGCGGGATCGTTGTCAGACTCCACGCTCGATGGCTCGTTCGTCTCGGGTATTGACGAGGCTCCGAAGGTCGAATCCCCCTCCGGTTCGGGCCGTTCTGAAGGGTCGGTCGCCATGGAGGCCCTCAAGGCGGCCAACTCGAAACCGAGCGGCTTGCCGCAGGGCACGAAGAAGTCGGGGGGCGATTCTTCCCGCGATGCCGCCGCCGAAGCCCTGAAGAAGTTCTTCGAGAAGCGGTAGGTCCTCGCCCGCGGTGCAGCCGAGCGCCGGCGTGGGAATGAGCGACCCAGACCGTCGGCGTTGACCGATGGTGCCGACCGTGAGGGTCGTGACGCCCATCCTCCTTGCCCGACGCGTTTTTTTTCGCCAATCGGCACGTCCTCCGCGACCGGCAGCGGTCATGCTTCCGGCAGACCTTCGCAGCAGCCCCGCCGCGAAGGACACGGCCCGCCACCCGTCGCTCACCGGAGACCCCATCGATGACCACCGCCATGAAGTCGCCCCGGACCCTTGCCCGCAGCCAGTCGTCGCAGCCGGCAGCGGCCGTGCGGTCAAGCCGCCGCCGGATGATCGATCCCACCACCTGCGACCGCGACTACGCCACCGACGAGATCGAGTTCATGCAGGCGCTCGACCGCTACAAGCGGGCCAGCGGCCGGATGTTTCCCACGTGCAGCGAAGTCCTTGAAGTCGTGCGGTCCCTCGGCTACCAGCGAGTCGCGACGGCGTGATCCGCTGACAACGCCGCGACTGGCAAGCGGGGCAAGCCACGCACACCAGGTCGACCTTGCCTCGACACGCGGGCACCCACTACGGTTCCGCTCTCGTCCTCGGCCGGATTCCAGATGATCGTCTCCAGACGGTTCTGGCGTCAGCCGCTGAGACGCGGAGGATTCTCGTGCGGCTCGCATCCCCCTTCGATCACAGAACGGCGTGGCCGTTTCGGGCCAGCCACCTGACCGCCGTCGCGGCCGGACTCGTCGTGGCCGCGTGCGCCGGCTGTGGCGGCATGTCGAAGACCGACAACGCGGAGGGCGTGAAGCTCTACCAGCAAGGCAACTACCTCGGCGCGGTCAACTCCTTCCAGCAGGCGCTCGCCAAGCAGCCCGGCAATCCCGACTGCTTCTACAACCTGGGCGCGACCTACCACCAGCAGGCCAAACTCTTCGGACGGCCCGCCGACATGCAGACCGCGGAGCAGTATTACCACCTCTGCCTGGCCCGCGATCCGAACAACGAAGCCTGCCAGCGGGCGCTGGCCGTACTCCTCGTCGAGGAGCATCGCAGCGACGAGGCCGTGGCCCAACTCAACTCCTGGGCGCAGAGCCAGCCGGCAAATCCGAACCCGCATATCGAACTCGCGAGGCTCGCCGAGGAGCACGGTGATTCCCGCGAGGCCGAGAACCAGCTGATCGACGCGCTGGCCATCGACCCCAATAACGCGCGGGCCTTGGTGGCGCTCGGCAGTCTTCGGGAGGCGTCCGGCGATCCGTCCCAGGCACTGGCGAACTACGGCCGGGCCCTCGCCGTCGATCCGCAGCAGCCAACCGTTGCCGCCAAGGTTGCGGGCCTTCAGGCCACTCAGGCCACCGCCTATCACACGGCCGCCCTGCCGCCTCCGCAGGCCCCACCCATGGAGACCGGCCAGCCGCCGGCCCCGTCAGGGAACGTCGCCCGTTGACCCTCTCGTCAGCGACTCCTATTCTGCCCCGAGATTCCCACGGATTTTGGGTGCACGCCATGCAGGATCGAGTCTTCAATTTCTCCCCCGGCCCGGCCGTTCTGCCCCTCGAGGTGCTCGAGCAGGCTCGCGACGAGATGGTGTCGCTGCCCGGCGTAGGCATGTCGGTGCTGGAGATCAGTCACCGGAGTCCAGCCTTCGACCGAATCCTCGAGGAAACGCTCCACGGCCTGAAGGTGCTGTTGGGCATCGGAGACTCCCACGAGGTCGTGTTCCTCCAAGGGGGCGCGAGCCTGCAGTTTTCGATGGTGCCGATGAACCTGCTCCGTGGTCGATCGACGGCCGCCGACTATGTCATCACCGGCACCTGGGGCGCGACCGGCGCGAAGGAGGCCCGTCGCGAGGGCAAGGTGCACGTGGCCTGGGACGGCGCCGCCACCAACCATGATCGACTGCCGACCGCCCGCGAGATCGCGATGTCGGCCGATCCGGCCTACGTTCACATCACAAGCAACGAGACGATCCAGGGGGTGCAGTGGAAGCACGATCCCGACCTCGGCCCCGCTCCGCTCGTCTGTGACTGCTCCAGCGACTTCCTCTCGCGACCCATCGACGTTTCGAAGTATGGCCTGATCTACGCCTGTGCCCAGAAGAATGCGGGCATCGCCGGCGTGACGGCCGTGATCATCCGCAAGGATCTGCTCGAGCGATCGCAGGACGACCTGCCGACGATGCTCGACTACCGCACCTACGTGAAGAATGGATCACGACCCAACACGCCGCCGGTGTTCGCGATCTACATCCTCAACCTCGTCTGTCGCTGGATTGCCAACCGCATGGGCGGCCTGAGCGGCATGGCCCGCCATAACGCCGCCAAGGCAAAGCTGCTCTACGACGTGCTCGATCAGTCGGGCGGTTTCTATGCCGGACATGCCCGGCCGGAGTGCCGGTCAGACATGAACGTCACCTTCCGGCTCCCGGACGAGGCGGCCGAGAAGGCCTTCGTCACGGCCGCGGCGGCCCGCGGACTGATGGACCTCAAGGGTCACCGCTCGGTGGG
>JBPCTA010000321.1:0-11761 GCA_051006595.1 Pirellulales bacterium | reverse complement strand
CTCTGGCTCCAGCATGCGTTTGGCGGAGGTGAGCAGCCGGCTCGTGCCTCCCAGCCGGCCTGAGCCCGCGGCTTCTCCAGCACGACGGTTCAACGTCGTCGTCGCTTGTCGGTTCTGCAAAGCACGAAGCGGAGCCTGGTGGGCCGGGCGCGGTCATGCCGCCTGGGCAAACTCGCCCGGCCGTGCCGGCGGCGCCAAGGGTGAGCCGGTGATCCCCTGGATCCGGCACCGTCGTTCTCCGGCCCCGACCGACAGGGTGGGGCATGGTTGAGATGCGATGGTTTCGGCCGGATTCCGTCGCAATCCGGGAGCGAGCATCACGTGGGCACGATCGTAAGAGGCGTTCGTTTCATCGTCGGGCTGTTGATGGTGGGATTGGGCGTGTCGATGGCGGTGCCGCTTGCGCGGGTGGCGACCCATCACTGGTCGGCGGCATCGGCTGCTGGCGGTGGCATGCCGACGACGGTTGCATCTCCCGTTGAGACGGCGATCGTGCCGCCGCCGGCTCCGACGCAGCAATGGATGGTGCCGGAGGACGCGCTGCCACCCGCCGTGGAACTCCGCTCCGACTACGTGCCTCCGCCGCCGCCCGATCGGTTGCCTCCTGCCGCGGCCGTGTTTGTGGCTGACGGGTCGAACATGAATGGCACGTATCGGTCGACACTCGAGGTTCCGCCGCCACCGCTGCTCGATACCCAGTCGGCCCCTCCGGCAATGACGGCCTGGGCTGCCACGGAGACACCGCGGCCCGCGGTTCCTGCCGCCATGGCGATTGCAGAGCCGTTGCCCGCAACCTATGTCGTCCGCGACGGCGATGACCTGACATCAATCGCCGCGAGGTTGTATGGCCATCCGGGGGCCGCGGCCGCGGTGTGGAACGCGAACCGAGACGTGATTCCCGATCCGAATTTGCTCCCGATCGGCGGCCATCTGCGGCTGCCGCCCCCATGGACCGTGCAAGGTATTCCCACGTCTCCGGTTGCCGGAGGGCGGTCAATCGAGCCGCCGGTTGGCCCGGCCTTTCTGGCTGGAGCCACGGGCCCACGGACGACGGCCACCGGCGTGGGAGGGCCCCAGGCGGTGCCGGCGGGATGGCTTGAAGGGCGGCAATCTTCCCCGGCGGCCGACGTACGCTCTGCACCGCGGGGCGGAGTTGTTCGGCTTGGTCCGGGCGAGACACTCGAGAGTCTTGCCATCAAGTTTTACGGTGACCGGAGTGCAGCGGCGAGGATCTGGGAGGCCAATCGTGACCGGCTGCGGAGCCCCGAACTCGTCGTCGCCGGGATGGAGCTCCGGCTCCCGTAAAACCGTGCTTCACGGCTGAGGAACTGGAGTCGGCTACTGCCGGCTGCCGGCAACCCGAATGAAGCCTGGAATCAAGGCAGCGGGGTCGCCGCCGCGGGCCCGCTGATCGGCTGATCGCAGCGACGCCAGGGCGTCGCCGCTGCGGCCGGCTTGACTGACCAGCAGCAGCAGGGTCGCGTCCGCCGCAGTGGCAGGGGAGGTGTCCTTCTTGTCCGCATCGCCGCCCGCCGCGTTCGGGTGACGACTGTCGAACCATTCCCTGGGGCGTTGCCGTTTCATCTGGTCGAAGACCTTGATCGCGTCCCGATCGTCGGCGGCCGCGATCACGAGCACCGGCACCGACCGCTTCAGGGCATCGCTGGCCAGCGCCGGTCCAAGCGAGTAGCCCTTGATGGCGAAAGCGGGGCTGATCATCACGAGGCCGGCCACCTCCCGGCCCTGCGGGCCGCTGGCAATGTCGGGCCACAGTGAGTCTGCAACCGTCCACGAAGCGGCCAGCGACGCCCCGAGCCCCGAGCCCACGACGAATAAGGGGGCCTCGTCAAGCCGGCCGGCGGCAACCTGTTGATGGATCCAGTTTCGAACACACTCGACGTCACCGCGAAGCCCAGACTGGTCGCGCATCCGGCCACCACTCGAGGCGGCGATCATCTCGAAGTCGGGCTTCTTGAGCATCTTCGCTTGGTCGCTGTCGGAGGCCGGAAGGCTCTTGAGCGGCGACTGGCCATGACCGCGAAGGTCGGGGGCGACGACGGTGCAGCCCGCGGCCTGCAGAGATTTCGCCAATGGTTCCACCGAGCGGTGCGATCCGCCGAGATCGTGCAGCAGGATCACCGTGCCGAGTGGCGCCGCGTTTTCCTGCAGGGGGTAATGCCATGCCGCCACCTCGACGCCGTCGCTCGTCTCGAGCTGGAGCCGCTCGGGCGTGTCATGGGCCGGCTTGGCCGCGGGCCCTGCGGCGGGAGGCGTTGCCACAGACTGGGCGTTGACCAGCCGCACGGCGGACATCAAGACCGCGAGAACGACGCCGACGGACGCACGGCAGACGAGCGATCGAAGCATGGATTTCCCGGTGAAAAGACCGGTCTCGTGGCGCAGGGGCGGGAATCACCCCAGGAGGCGTTAGAATACAGTCGAGATGGCGAACTCTGCCAATAGTCGGTGTGGGTGAACCCGCCACGAAAAAGGGCGTCGGCATGACTACGCTCACGGCCGCGAGACGTTGGTGGCAGGAATCCATGGGTGAAGAGCACACTCCGTTCGCCGGCGAGGCCCCGGCCTGGGCGGTGAGCCTCGTTGTGCATGTGGTCGTGCTCTTGGCGATGGCCCTGGTCAGCCTGCAGAAGCCGGAGACCGTTCACGAGGCGATCACGATCATCGCCGCCCCCGAGGCATCGGAGGAGGACGTGATCGTGACTCCTGAACTGACGGTGTCTCCCGAAGAGCCGTCGTCCACGTCGTCTTCCGAAGGAGAGGACGACGATGAAGCGGCAGCCATAGCTCCCGATGTGGCGGCAGCTCCGCTGGTACCGATTGAACTTGGGGAGGCGCTCGACGACCAAGAGCCCGTCGTTCCGCTCGAGCTTCCGCCGATGGGTGCCGAACAGGGCGACATGTTGCACATCGGACGCTTTGGCGACGGTGAATCGGGCGTCGGCACGGCCGGCACTGCCGGCGCCGTCGATCGGCTCACCATCGAGATCGCGGCCTCGCTCGAGCAGCGACCGACGGTGATCTGCTGGGTGTTTGATCAATCGGTCAGCCTTGCCGGCCAGCGGCAGGAAATCGCCGGCCGGCTGGGGCGGGTTTTCGAGGAACTCGGCGCCGTCGGCCACGAGGCACACGGCAACGAGCTGCTCAATCTGGTCTTCGCCTTCGGCCAGACAGTGACCCCGATCATCAAGGAGCCGACGCCTGAGACCGCGGCGATTATCGAGGCGATCGAATCGATTCCAATCGATGATTCGGGAGTGGAGATGACCTTCACGGCGATCGCGGAGGCCGCCAAACGGGCCAAGCAGGTCCGCATCGCGGCGTCGAAGCGAAACGTGATGATCATCGTCTTCACCGACGAGGTCGGCAACGACCAGCAGTATGCCGATCAAGTGGCCGCGTTCTGCCGAACCCAGGCGATGCGAGTATCCGTGGTCGGTGTGCCCGCGCCGTTCGGCATGCGGGAAGTCAGGATGAAGTTCAGGGAGTTCGACCCGAAGTATGCCGACGACGTGCAGTGGGCCGTGGTGGATCAGGGGCCCGAGACGCTCTATCCCGAGGTCGTTCGCGTGCGGTCGGGCCGCGAGGCGGATGAGCCCCTGGATTCGGGGTTTGGCCCGTTCAGTCTCTCGAAGCTCTGTGCCGAGACCGGGGGCATCTACTTCTGCGTCCATGCCAACCGCGAGGCGAGCGGCCGCGTGAACGATCGGGAGGTCGCCGACATGGCCTCGGGGCTGCGGTATTTCTTCGATCCGGCGGTGATGCGTGCCTATCGACCGAACTACCAGTCAGCGGCCAAGATCGACCAGATGCTGGCCGGCAATCGCGCGATGCGATCGCTGGTGGAAGCGGCCAAGAGTTCCGAGGTCGCTCCCATGGATTCTCCGCGGCTGGAGTTTCCCCGTCGAGACGATGGCGCCTTGGCGCTTCTGTTCGGGGAGGCGCAGAAGAAAGCAGCATTGCTCCAGCCGAAGATCGACGCGTTGTACGGAACTCTCCTCGCCGGATTGCCCGACCGGGTGAAGATCACGGAGAGGCGTTGGCAGGCGGGCTACGATCTCGCCATGGGACGCGTGTTGGCGATCAAGGTGCGGACCGATTCCTACAACATCATGCTGGCCCAGGCGAAGGCGGGCATGAAATTCAAGGATCTCAAGAACGACACCTGGAAACTGACGCCCGACGACGACATTTCGGCGGTTGGCTCGCAGACGGAGAAACTCGCCAAGCAGGCCCGTGTTTTTCTGACGCGAGTGGTCGAGGAACACCCGGGCACCCCCTGGGCGCAGATGGCGGCCGCCGAACTGCGGAATCCCCTGGGATACAAGTGGGAGGAGTCTCACACGGCGGTCAATGCGGTTCGCAAGGAAGGCGGCGGCGGTGGCAGCAACCCGGGCGACGACTCGCGGCGGAAGATCGCCCCGCCGAAGCCTAAGCGACCGCTGAAGAATCTCTGACGCCACCGCCGATCGTGAGATCGGGGGAAAGCGTGTCGAGTGTCGTGCGGAAGGTGCAGTGGCACATTGGTTCGCCGGCGGTGGGCATGCTCGGCGCCGGGGATTTTGCTACAGGATGCCCCGCGGGCGTATCTCGCCAGGATGGCGAGCGTGCCGTGCGTTGCGGACCTTGGCTCCGCCTCGCACGGCTCAAGCCCGCGGGGGCCATGGAAGGCCCCGCGGGCGTATCTCTAGAACGTCAGGCTATCCTCGGCAAAGACCTCGCGACTCTCGTAGGCGTGGAAGCACCGCGAGACCCGCTGCGAGAGCATCTGGAGGAACATGCCGCGAAATTCCGACTCCGAGCGATCGGAGGCGGGAATGGCCGAGTTGGCCGGAAAGGAGAAATCGTCGATGCGTTTCTCGAAGAGCACCTTCTTCGACGACACCTCGAAGACCCGCACGCGGGCCGTGGCGCGACCCCGATAGAGCGTCGAGCCCTCGTGCAGCCGGAACTCCTCGAGATCGACACCCACCACGAGGTCCGCGTCGAGCGACTTGCCGAGCGTGGGGTAATCGACCCACGAGTTTTCGTCGATCCATCGGGCGACCTCCTGCTGGCCGATCACTCGGGCGCGGCGAACCTTGCTTTCAAGCTGGGATCCGACGAGCGACGCGAGTTCCCGCGCCGAACCGGCGTCGGTGAACTCGAGCTCGACGATCGGGCGGCAGGCGACGGCGACGTGCTTGCCGCGGAGGCCGTTGAACTCCGCCGGCACGTCGGCCGGCTGAAGGAGGTAGGCCGCCGTCATCAGCGTCGAACAGCCGCAGAACGCGGGCAGGGGCAGGAGCGCCAGCACGGCGAGTCGAAGGCCGCGGGCAACGGATGCGTTCATGGGTCGATGCCTCGTGTCAGGGGCTGAAAACAGCGGTCGGGAGCGTAGCCGGCGACATGGGCCCGCTCAATGCCGCTTCCCCCAGTCGTATCTGGCAGAATGGGCAAGGAGCGAGCCATGGGAACGCGAGTATCAACCACAGAGAGGATGCCGACGGCCGCCTTTTCGGCCGTGGATTCGGAGTTTGTTGCTGCCGTGCGATCGGCGCTCCCGACTGCTGGCCTGTGGACGATGCCCGTGCTGGTGGCCGTTTCCGGCGGGGCCGACAGCGTCGCCCTGCTCGTCGCCCTGCGGTGTCTCGTGCCTGCGGGCCTGGAGCGGCGGCTGATCGTCGCCCATGCCGAGCACGATCTCCGGGACTCCGCCAGTGATGATCGCGCGTTCGTGGGCGACCTCGCAGCGCGGCTGGGACTACCCTTCACATGGCGGCGGATCGAGGTGTCCGCCGACGATGGCGACGAAGGGCTCGAGGGTCGGGCCCGCCGGTTGCGATACGCCTTTCTGCTCGAGGTCGCCCATGAGTGTGGTGCCCGTCACGTGATGGTGGGCCACACCGCGGACGATCAGGCCGAGACGATTCTGCAGCGGATGCTGCGGGGCACGGGTCTCACGGGAATCGGCGGCATGGCCCGGGCCCGGGAACTGGCGGACGGAATCGCCCTCCTGCGTCCGCTGCTGGAGTTGCGTCGGGATGGAGCCCGGCGGTTTCTCGAGTCTCTCGGGCAGTCGTGCCGCGACGATCCCACGAATACCGATCGCCGCCACGCCCGAAACTTTATCCGGCACGACGTGCTGGCACCCTGCGCTGCCGGCCCATTTCCAGCAGCGACAGAGTCACTCGTTCGCCTCGGCCATCAGGCGTCGCTCGTGGCGGGAGCCCTGCGGAGCGCCGCGGAGCACCTGCTCGAGTCATGGTCATGCCGGCATGCTGACGGCAGTGTCGTGGTGCGGATCAAGGATCTCGTGGCCCTCGACCGCCATCTGGTCGCCGAGGTCTTCGTGGCCCTCTGGCGACGCGAGGGCTGGCCTCAGCAGGACATGACCGCACGACACTATGCCGCGCTGGTGGCGATGGCTGGGGGCGACGCGGCGTCCGCGACCGCCTTGGATGCTCCGGGGCGGATCGCGGTGCGGCGGCTCGCGGATGGCCACCTCCATTTCCGGCCGCCGGCGGTCCTCCGAGAGCGCCCCCAGTCGTAAGTCTGGAGGCGGTGGGCCATCCCAGGGCGTGCTCAATGATGCATGCCCTTGGCCTGATACCCGCCGCGCGATCGGAACCAGGCCAGCAGCAGCATGTAGCAGACGAACATCGCGGCCGGCACGAAGGCTGTCAGCTTCAGGGCCTGGCGACCACCGAAGAGGCCTGCCTGTTCGATCAGCGGCTTGTCGACTGCCGCCGTAGCGCTGGCCGAATCGTTCCACCATGACACGAGGGACGTCTGCGACGCGATGGCCTCCGGCTTGGCATTCTCCCGTTGAAGCAGATCGAGCGCCCGCTGGGCCTCCTTGCCGCCGTCCTCGAGCACGCCCACCTTCGATCCATCGAGCCCGACGGTCTTCAGCCAGAGGAATTCGTTCTCTTTTGGAGCTTTGTAGCGATCGTAGACCGCCTGGTTCGCCTGACGCAGATTGACAGACGCGTTTTGATCTTGAAGGAAGCCGATGCCCGGGCCGCCAAGGAGACCGGCCGCGAGCATCCCCACTCCTCCCGCGGCGCCGATCGTGATCGCGCCTCCCTTCGGGAACTGCTCGCTCACCACCGCCAGCATCGTCGGCCAGAGAAAGGTCTTGCCGATGCCATAGACGGTTGCCGCAATGATGCACATCAACACACCCTCGGCGTTGCCGAGGAGCGTCAGGCCCGCGGCACCGAACGCTGCCGAGGCGGCCAGCAGACCGAGCGGAGAGATTCGCTCCACGATCGGGCCCGCGAAGAAACGCAGGATGAACATCAACGCCGAGGTGTAGACGAAGAGCAGCAGGCCATTCGCCTTGCTGGCCATGATCGTGCCGGTGATTTTCGAGATCCATGAGTCGGTGCCGAGTTCCACGTAGCCCACCATGGCGTGCACGAGGAGCAGGAAGGCGAGCAGGAAGTGGCCGAAGCGGAATCCAGTCACGGCCACGAAAGCGATGAGCAGGCCGGCGGCGATCGCCCCGGAAACAATCGGCGACAATCCGAGGTCACTCTTGAAAAACAGGGCGAGCAGCCCGCAGATGACCGCGGCACCGAACAGTCCGAGTTCCCCGAGCATGTCGCGATAGGACACGCCCGAACGACTGGCTTCGCTCTTCGGAAACCGCTGGCCGATCATCATCAGTCCGTAGAGCACGACCGGAATCATGAACAGCGAGATCTGGATCTGCCAAGCGATGGGTTTCGTGGCGTCGTTACCGGCCATGAAGTAGCTCGCCAGGCCGCCGGCGATCAGGCCGCCCGGCCAGCCGGCGTGAAGGATGTTGAGGTAGTGCGTCTTGTTCTTCGGGAAGAGCGTGGCCACGAGCGGGTTGACCACCGCCTCGGCGATGCCGTTGCCGATGGCGAACAGGAACATGCCCCAAAAGAGGCACTGGAAGGCGAGCGGCTTCCCGCCCGCTGCGAAGGCGGCGCCGGTGGCGAGCGTGAGTCCAGCCGAGATCACATGCATCGCGAAAGCGGCGAACATCAAGGGGCCGAAGCCGATTCGGTCCGCGATCAGGCTCGAGAGAAGAATGATGATGCCAAAGCCGGTCAGGCCGCCGCCGGTGATCGTGCCCAGTTCCGTCTGCGTGAAACCGTATTGCTCAGCCCACTGGCCGAGAATGCCTGCACGGATCGAAAAGCCCACTCCGGCGGCGAGGATCGCCATAAAGCCCGCCCAGAGCAGCCGCTGGGCGTTGGTTGGCGAAGCCGTCGAATGATCGACGGAGTGGCTGGTGCGGGTGGCGGCCATGGAGCGTGCCTCGTGCATGTGGATGGAGAAGGACTGCGACGGGCCTTCGGCCGCCGCCCGCGCCTCCCCCGGAAAACTCGATCGACGCGGCACTATAGCAAGCCGCGCAGACTGGTGAAATGGCGGGTTTTCCCCAGGGTGGAAGGCTTTGGCCGTGCCTTGACCACTGCCCTCGTGCATCCCTACCTTCCCGGCCCGCTTTTCAAGATTCCGGCATCCTCGGCGCGGCCTGCGTCCGGCACATGAAATCGCTTTCCGATCTCCTTTGGACGCTCGTCCGCTGGACGCTGCCGCTCACGGCGGCGGCTGTCGTGGTGGCGGTCGCGTTGGGATCGAACCGGATCGGCGAAGAGGTTCGCCGCCGGGTGGAGGGCCGTCTGCAGGCGATGTTTCCTGAAATCACGATTCGCGTGCAGGCCGCCAGCCTCGTCGAAGGGGAGGGCATCGTGCTGCGGGGGATCTCGTTCGTCGATCCCGCTCTTTCGCCCGAGCAACGCAGCCTGCTTTCGGTCGAGGAGGTGCGGGTCGCCTGCGGCACCACGCTCAAGGATCTGATCGCCGGGGACCCGCGGATCACCGCGATCCGCATCGGCCGGCCGGTCGCTCATGCCAGTCGAAGCGCTGAGGGTCGCTGGAGCCTGGCAAAACTCGTCCGCGGCGGCTCGGGTCTGCGGGTGCCCGTGACGGTCGACGACGCCACGTTGCTCGTGGAGGGAGGGGGCTTGGGAACGAGGCTCACGCTCCGCAATATCGGCGTGGAACTGCGGCCCGTGGTCGATGCCTCTGGCGTCGCCTCCACGATGGTGCGCGGCACGGTCGCCGGGGATCTCTTCGATCGCGCCGGTTTCGAGGGACGGCTGGCGGCGGGGGGTGGTTTCGAGGTGGGGGGGCATCTGGACTCGCTCGACATCTCACCGCGACTGCAGGGGCTCATGCCCGCGGCCCGTGGCTCGGCGGAGTGGGTCGCCAACCTGCGTGGTCGGCTGGATCTCGACTGGAAGGCATCGGGTTCGCTCGCGGCGATTCACGAGGCCGACTTCTCGGCGACCGGCCGGCTCGAATCGGGGCACTTCGAGCATGCCAGTCTGCCGTTCGCGATCACCGATGTGACAGCGGGCTTCACCGCCGATCGTGGAGGCCTCATATGCGAGCGGCTGGAGGCCCACTCGGGCTCGACGCTCCTCCGCGGGTCGGGTCGCATTGCTGGCTGGGACGCCGCCGCCGACTTCGATCTGGTCGTCGAGGCCGAAAGGATGCTCGTGGGGCGACACTGGGAGGCCCTTCTGCCGCAGTCTGTCGCGGCGCACTGGAGCAAACTGCTGCCCGCGGGCGAGGTCGATCTGCAGGCGCACCTCCTCAGGCAAGCAGGAGTCATTCGGCCCGATGTCTCGCTCCGCTGCCGCAACGTCTCGCTCACCTATTATCGCTTTCCCTACCGCGTCGATCGCACCGTCGGCACGGTGACACTCAAGGACGAGCTGCTCTCGATGCATCTGATCGGCGAAGCCGGCGGGCATCCCGTGCACGTGGAGGCGGCTGTGGGCACGGCTGCCGGCGGCCGTGGTTTCGTCGAAGTCCGTGGCGACGGGATGCGGATCGACGACGCGCTCCTCGCCGCCCTGCCGCCCAAGAGCGCCGACATCGTGCGGTCGCTTCGCGGCGCCGGCACCTTCGACTTCGTGTTCCGGCACAATCGCGCGCCCGAGTTTCCCACCGGGTTTGCCAACTCGCTCGGTATCCGGCTCACCCAGTGTTCGATGGCCTACGCGGGCTTTCCCTATCCGCTCGGGAATGTCTCGGGCAGTATCCACATGGACCGGGGCAACTGGACGATTCGCGAGATCACCGGCTCGAACGACACCGGAGTGGTCCGCTGTTCCGGCGGCCTGCAGCGGATCGGCGAGGACGACGGCGAACTCACGCTGCAACTCGTCGGAACCAACGTCGTCCTCGAGCGAGAACTCCGCGATGCGCTCCCTTCCGGCATGCGCCGCATCTGGGACGACATCGATCCCCGCGGGAATGCGGAATTCACCGCCCAGGTACGGCATCGCGTGAAGGCGCGGCGAACCGAGGTGGAACTCGATGCGGCACCGCAGGGCGACACCGTCTCGATCGAGCCAGCGTGGTTTCCCTACCGGCTCGAACGGCTGCGCGGGCATCTGCACTTGAAGGACGGGCGGCTGCGGTTCGAGGACGTGCGCGGCGCCCATGCACGAACGACCGTTTCGGCGGAGGGCACCTGTCGGTTTACGCCCGATGGCGGCTGGCATGTCTCATTCGAGCGGCTCGCCGCCGACCGCTTTCGAGCCGACCACGACGTGCTCCAAGCCCTTCCCGCCGGTTTGCAGCAGGCGGTCTCGGGCGTGCGGTTAAGAGGCATGCTTTCGGTCGATGGGGCGATCGACATCTATTCCACGGCGGCCACCATGACCGTGGGGCCGGGGGGCCGCGCCGAGCCGGTGCCTGGTCCCGCCGCTGCGGCATGGGATATGCAACTCGACATGGAGCAGGCGGCCCTCGACGTCGGCGTGCCGCTCGAGCACGTGCATGGCGGCATCCGGCTCCGCGGCCAGAGTGATGGCACGACCTGGCGAACCCTCGGCGACATCGCCATCGATAGCGCGATGTGGCGCGGGGTGCAGCTGACCGGCGTGCGCGGGCCGCTGGCGATGGATCCGGCCGGGGCGCGGTTCGGTGCGACGGCCGCGGGCGATCCGCAGGCAGGATCGCGACGGCTCACGGCCCGCGTGGCGGACGGCACGCTCACGATCGACGGCACCGTCTCGGCCGGCGAGACCGGCGGGTTCGCTGTCACCGCCGGGCTGGCCAATGCCGACCTCGGCCGATTGGCGAGCGACATGAACGGCGGAGCTCACCACTACGGGGGCCGCGTAAACGGCGGCATCGAGGTTCGAGGCTCACGGGCGGGCTCGCATTCGCTTGTCGGTCAGGGGCAGGTCAAGTTGAGTGACGCCGACATTTATGAACTCCCGGTCATGGTGTCGCTGCTCAAGATCCTGCGGGTGAAGGTGCCCGATCGGAGTGCCTTCAGCAGCAGCGTGGTCGACTTTCGCGTCGAAGGACCGCATGCCTATCTCGACAACATCGAACTCTCGGGAGACGCCATCAGTCTCGTGGGCAACGGCGAGGTCGACTTCGACTCGAACATCAACCTGATCCTGCGTCCGATCATGGGAGAGGCCCAGACGCAGCTCCCGGCGATGAAGCGACTGCTGGGAGGGGCGAGCGGTCAGTTCGTCCTCGTCCACGTCGATGGCACGGTGGCTGAACCGATCACATCGACCGAGGCGTTTCCCACGCTTGCGGCGGCGGTGCAGCGGCTCCAGTCGCGTCGCCGTCCTGACGGCAGCATGGCCATGTGGCGCGAGGATCAGGCACCGCGGTGACCTGCGGAGGCGGGGCAGATCACCCCGGATTGGTAGAGTAGGAGGTTCGCGACGGTCTGCGGGCCGTT
>JBPCTA010000320.1:0-6631 GCA_051006595.1 Pirellulales bacterium | reverse complement strand
CACCAACCGGCAAGAAGCATCGCTTCATCTACGACGCCAGGAAGAAAGACGTGCTCCCCGGCAGGCTCGTGCGGAGCGAAGGGGATGCGCGGTCGACCGATCCGTGCGTCAACGAGGCCTATGACTACTCGGGCGACACCTTCGACTTCTTCCTCGAGCTCCTCGGCCGCAACTCGCTCGACGATGCCGGCATGGCCTTGATCTCGAGCGTGCACGTGGGGGAGGCCGACGGCCACGATCGTTTTCAGCCGCTCAACAATGCCTTCTGGGACGGCTCGCAGATGGCCTACGGAGATGGCGACGGTGAGGTCTTTCAGTGTTTCACGCGGTCGCTCGACGTGGTGGCCCACGAACTCACCCATGGCGTGCAGTCGTTCACGAGCAACCTGCTCTACCGCGGCCAGTCGGGGGCGCTCAACGAGCATTTCTCCGACGTTTTCGGGATCCTGGTGCGGCAGTGGCGGCGAAAGGAGACGGCCGCCGATGCGAGCTGGCTGATCGGCACGGAGATCCTGATTCCCGCGCCGACGCGGCGGGGGATCCGCGACATGGAGCATCCGGGCACGGCGTATGTCGATGATCCGTATCTTGGCACCGACCCGCAGCCGGCCCACATGAAGGATCTCTACACGGGTCCGGCCGACTCGGGGGGCGTGCACATCAACTCGGGGATTCCCAACCGGGCCTTCGCCGTGTGTGCGAAGTCGCTGGAGGGGCATGCCTGGGGCACGGCGGGCATCATCTGGTATGAGGCGATGCTGCAGCTCTCGCGAACGAGCCAGTTCAAGGATCTGGCCGCGATCACGGCCCAGATCGCCGGCGATCGGTTCGACGCCGCCACGAAGCGGGCTGTGAAAGCGGCCTGGAAGAAGGTCGGGCTTTGATGCACGGGGACGGGAGCGATGTTTGCCAAGCACCCCTGTTCAGGACGCGTGGCGACGTTTTCTTGAAACCTGGTGAGAAACGGGGAGTACCATGCATGTCGCGTCCGTCGTCACGAGCCACAGGGCCGTGGCTGGAGAATGCCCATGTCGGTCCCACCAGAGCCAGGATCCCACCCATGAAGCCCACCACACACGCCCGCAGTATGTCGAGACACCTTCTTCTGATGGGTCTGATCGCCGGCGCCGCCGTGCTGCTCCCGCCTCGCGAGAGCGCGGCGCAGAGCTACCGCACCATCCTCGATGCCAGCGAGAGCCAGACTCCGCAGGGTGTCCGCGGAGCCGACGGTGCCGACGTGCTGCTGGCGTGCAGCTATACGATCAGTGGCAGCCTGCCCCAGGGGATGTGGTGGAAGGGATCGTTGACCACCGGAAGCGGGGTCGCCTACAAGGTCACGCCCTCGATCAGCGGCCAGACTGTGACGTCGTCGCTCTACTACGGCCCGAACACATCGGAGTTCGATCCCACACTCGGCGCGGGCAACATCCGCGTCGTTGGCAGTTACCAGTACGTCGGCAGCAGCCAGTTCAACAACGGCCTGCTCTACACCGGTCCGCTCAGCGGCACCGGAGGCACGTGGTCGCAGATCAACGTGCCGTCCGCCAGCACCAGCGGCACGGTGGCCAACACGATCCCGCACAGCGTGATGGGGTCGATCGCCGTGGGCAACTACAACCTCGTCGTTGGAGGCACGTCGGCCGCCCTGGGCAACGCGTTCGTCTACAACATCGCGACCGACGCGTGGACGATTTTCGACGCCCCCTTCGGCGGTACCGACAAGCTCACCAGCGCCTACGGAGTCTGGCAGAACGGCGTCGGCAGCACGTCCTACACCATTGCGGGCGGCAGCGCTGACGTGGGCATCGACAAGGCGTTTCTGATCGATTACGACTCCGCCACCAACACGTTCACGAACCTCACCTATTTCTACGATGGCGCGCCCGCGGGGATGACCCACTTCGAGGGCATCACCGGCACACCCGACGGCTACAACCTCATCGGCATTGCTGGCACCGGCTATGCGTTTGCCTCGGTACGCCGCAACGTCGACAACTCGTTCGGCACCGCCACCTGGACGGGCCCGCTGTCGTATCCAGGCTCCACGCTCACCACCGGCAACACGGTGATCGGCGACCAGGCGATCGGGATCTACACCCTGCCGTCGAGTTCGGACGTCTACGCCTACGTGGCCACCGTTCCCGAGCCCTCCGCCCTCGGCCTCGTCGCGGCGGGAACCGGACTCGCCGGGCTCATGCGGGCACGGAAGTGGCGAACCACCCGACGCATGCCGCCGCGGTGCTGTCGAGCTTGAAGACATCGCCAGATGTCTCGCTGCCGGCACCCACCGAGCATCTTCGCGGTCGACGGCGGGTGCGATTCGTGCAGCCTGCGGTGGTGATCTGTATGCTCTGGGGCCCATGAACACATCCCACCGCACCGCCGACTCGCTCCTTCAGCCCTTCCGCCTCGGCGATCTCACGCTTGCCAACCGGGTGGTGATGGCACCGCTCACCCGCGGCCGTGCCGGCAAGGAACGGATCCCAAACGCGCTGATGGCTGAGTATTACGTGCAGCGGGCCTCTGCGGGGCTGATCGTCGCTGAGGCCACCACGATTTCCGAACAGGCCAACGGCTGGCTCGAGTCGCCTGGCATCTACACCGACGCCATGGAGGTGGGCTGGAAGACCGTGACCACGGCCGTGCATGCTGCCGGCGGCCGGATCTTCCTCCAGCTCTGGCACATGGGCCGAGCATCGCACAGCGACTTCCACGGCGGCAGCCTGCCGGTGTCGGCCTCGGCCGTGAAGATCGACGGCGACGGCATCCACACGCCGCTGGGCAAGAAGCCCTACGAGACGCCGCGGGCCCTCGAACTCCGGGAGATCGCGGGCGTCGTTGCCGACTACCGCCGTGCTGCCGCGAGGGCACGCGCGGCCGGCTTCGACGGCGTCGAGATCCATGCCGCCAACGGCTACCTGCTCGACCAGTTTCTGCAGGCGAAGACCAACCTTCGCACCGACGACTACGGCGGCAGCCTCGAGAAGCGGGCCCGCCTCTTGAAGGAGGTCGTCGAGGGGGTGTCGTCCGAGTGGCCCGCCCAGCGTGTGGGCGTGCGGATTTCGCCGAACGGCGTCTTCAACGACATGGGTTCACCCACCTTCCGCGAACAGTTCACGCACGTGGCCACGATGCTCGACGGCTGCGGCCTCGCCTACCTGCACGTCGTCGATGGCCTCGCTTTCGGGTTTCACAAACTGGGCGAGCCGATGACGCTGGCGGAGTTTCGCCGTGTGTTTCACGGCCCCATCATGGGCAACTGTGGCTATTCGATCGAGTCGGCCGAGCAGGCGGTGGCCGCGGGCCTCGCCGACTTGGTCGCCTTCGGCCGGCCCTACATCAGCAACCCCGATCTCGTGGAACGCGTTCGCAACGGCTGGCCGCTGGCCGAGCCGGCCGACATGGCGGCCTGGTATTCCCCAACGGGCGCCACGGGCTACACCGACTTCCCGGCCTACGCCACAGGGTCGTGATCGGATTCCGGCCGATGCCATCTTCACCCCACGCCTTACGGCGTTGGGCTTCTACAGTTCCCCCACGCCTTCCGGCGTTGGGCTTTGACAGTCAGGCGCGCGATCCTTACGGTCGCTTTCGCTGCCAGACGGTCTGGCCTTCCTTGATCGTCTCCTGCACCGTAATCCCCTTGATCTCCCCGGCAGGCACCGCGAGCGGATTGCCGGAGAGGATCACGAGATCGGCCAGTTTGCCCACCTCGATCGAGCCCTTGCGGTCGTCCTCGCGATACTGCCGTGCGGCGTCGAGCGTGACCGCCTTCAAGGCCTGCAGCGGGGTGATCCGCTGCTCGGCTCCAATCGTCTGACCCGATCGCGAGATCCGATTGACGGCCGTATGAATCGTGAAGATCTGGTCGAGCGGCGAGACGTTGAAGTCGGTGTGGTTACTGCAGTGAAGGCCCAGATCGAGGGCCGACTTCATCGGGCTGATGAACTCGGCCTGCTCGAGGCCGCGGTTGGCCACGTGGGTGTCTCCGAAATAGAAGCAGTGCAGCGTGAAGAATGACGGGGAGATGTTCCACGCCTTGTATTTCGCAAGCTGGTCGGGGCGGACGAACTGCGAATGCACGAACACCGTGCGGCGGTCCTTCGCGGGATCGTCGCCGGCGGCGAAGCGATGGGCCTCGAGCATGGCGTCGATCGCGGCGTCGCCGTTGGTGTGCACGAAGAGTTGTGCGCCGCCGTCATACACCCGCTTCACCATTTCGTTGAGCAGCGGCTGCGGAAACGACGGCTCGCCCCGCCAGTCCTTCTCGCCCGTCGGGCCGCCCGTGAGGTAAGGAGTGGTGAAGAAGGCCGTTTTTCCTTGCGGCGAGCCGTCGGCCACGATCTTCACGCCGCCGATCCGCAGCCGGCCGCGGTAATCTGGCTCGGTCACCGGCGGCTTGCCGCCAAAAATCGCGTCGATCTCGGTGATGAACGGGAGCGCGATCACGTCGAGCCGAAGCTGGCCCCGATCGGCCGCCAGCCGCAGCAGGTCGAGCTGCTCCTTCATCGTGCTCCCCTCCTGGGCCGTCGTGATGCCCTCGCGGAGATAGATTTCCTGCCCGGCCACGAGCAACTCGAGCTGCTTCTCCGGACTCGGCAACGGCAGCTTCGAGAAAATCGGCAGAAAGGCCGTCTCAAAGAGCAGGCCCGAAGGCTCGTTGGAGCCGGGCTCGCGGCCGATCACACCCCCGGGCGGCGTCGGCGTGGCGGCGGTGAAGCCATACTTCGCGAGGGCCCGCGAGTTGAGCATCGCCCCGTGGCCTGACACATGCACGATCATCACCGGGTTGTCCGGAAACGCCGCGTCGAGCTCCTGCTTCGTGGGCGGCCGCTTCTCCGCGAGCAGATCGGGGTCGTAACCGAAGCCCGCCACAAACTCCCCAGGTCCGAGCTTGAGCCGCGTCTGCACCGCCTTGAGTTGGGCGATCACGTCAGCCACGTTGTTGCAGGGCCCGGCCGGCGGCGAGCCGCAGAGTGCCTGCAACTGCACGGCGATCAACGCCGCAAAGTGGCTGTGGCCGTCGATGAACCCCGGCACGAGCGTTTGGCCGGCGAGGTCGGTGACCACCGTCGCCTCCCCCTTGTGAGTCATCACGTCGGCCTCGCTGCCCACCGCCACGATTCTGCCATCGGCAATCGCAATCGCCTCGGCCGCGGGCTGGGCCTCGCTCACCGTGATGATCGGGCCTCCGTGAATGATTCGGTCCGCCGGGGCGGCCCCGGCGCTGGTGCCGGCTGCAAGGAACGCAACCATGCCGGTTGCAAGGGTCGCAGCGATGATCGAGGCCGCAGCGGCACGGCAAAGGCTGGCGGACAGGGCTGTGGGCATCTCAGGCTCCGAGGCGAGCGGTGTGGGTGAAAATAGCGTGTGCAGCAAAAAGTGTAGCCAACGGGCAGGCCACGACGCGCGAATCGGGCGGCCCCTCGACCTATGCGACGGCAACGACTGGCCCGCCTGGTCATCTATACTCTCCTTATGAACATCGAACGCGTGAAGTATGTGATCTGGGCCGCCGACATGGATCGGGCCATCGGGTTTTACCGCGATCTCTGCGGCGGCACCGTGCTCAAGCACAACAGCGTGATCGCGGAGGTCGAGATCAAAGGCTCCGTGATCGGCATCCACTCTGGCGGCGAGGGGAAGCGAACGTGGACGGGCCTCAGCTTTCAGGTGGCCGACGTGATCGTCGCCGCCCGCGAGGTCGTGGCGGCCGGCGGTTCACTCACGCGGGAGCCGGAGCCGGAAAACGGTGAGCCGCCGCATCTCGCGATGTGCGTCGATCCGGAAGGCAATGAGTTCATGCTCACGCGAAAGCGGGCATCATGAAACGTTCTTTTGCAAAAAAGCCGTCCACGCGTTCGGCACGGCCCACGCGGCCGGCACGGCCCGAGCGCCCGGCAGATGGGCCGCGACCAGCGCGGCCGGCGAAGGCACCGCGGCCGCCCGAGGACGCGAGGCGGCATCAGGCCAAGACGGAGGAGATGTTTCACGGACTGCGGGCCTGCGAGGCACTCTTCGCCAGGCGGGCTGGCGATGTGATCCGTGTGTATGTGACGGAAGCCCGCAAGCGACCGTTTGCCAAACTCCTCGATTGGTGCGCCCGCGAGCGGAAGGGCTTCCAGGTCGTCGCCGACGAGAATCTCGCGCGGCTGACCGGCTCGATCCACCACGAGGGTGTGGCGATCCTCGCCAAGGCCATTCGCCGGTGGTCGCTCGACGATCTGCAGAGGGATTTGGCCGCGCGAAAGACATTCGGGCCCTTGCTTTATCTCGACGGCGTCCAGAATCCGCACAACCTCGGCTCCATCCTTCGCACCGCAGCACACTTCGGCGTCGCGGCAATCGTGGGCCGCGCCGGTGAGCTGCCCCCGCTCTCGCCCGCCGCGGTGCGGGTGGCCGAGGGAGCCGCGGAGTTTGTGCCGGTGTGTGACTTCGCCGACCCGGTGGCCGACCTCCGCCGGCTTGCGAAAGAAGGCTTCCGAATCGTGGCGACATCGAGCCTGCGCGGCGGGCCGCTCGGCAAGGCGAAGCTCGGCGGCCGGACGGTGCTTGTGCTCGGCAGCGAAGGGGAGGGCGTGTCGCGGCCGATCGAGGCGGTGGCGACCGAATGTGTGCAAATCCCCGGCAC